>JAUZGC010000099.1 GCA_030840105.1 Microbacteriaceae bacterium | reverse complement strand
GTTCGTGTCCGAACGTATCCACGGCACGGGTGAGGTCGGCGAACGGGATGGTCACCCGCAGCGCCGGTTTGACCGATCCGAGGATGGTCCCGTCATCACGGTCGACACCGATCCGGACCAGGTCGATCAGGACATCCAACGCCATCTGCTCGTTGCTTCGTGGGTCATCGACCATCCGCGCGGCGCGGTCCTGGTCTTGGGTGTCGGCGAAGCGTGGTCCGCCCAGGCGTGGGCTCATCGCCGCCTCGATCGCACCGGTGAGGATGACGTCGGACTCCGGATCCAGCACCAGGGTCACTCGGCGCAACCCGTCGATCACGGCGCTCTTGCGCAACGACCGCTGCTCGCGCAGGTGCCGCTCCCGGTCGGCGACACCCAACCGGTCAAGAGTGTCCCGCACTCCGCGCGCCATCGTGCCGAGCTCGTCCGTGTTGCAGGTCGCACCCTCCACCGCCAGCGTGTTGGTCGCCTGCCGGAGCACATCGGGCTCGACTGCGGCCGCAACCGGGGCCAGCGCCCGGATCACCCGGTCGGCGCCCTCCACCCCCAGGTCGCCACCCAGCAGCGCCGACGCGATCGCATCGAACGGACCAGCACCGACGAGCGACGCGTCGTCAACCTCCGCACCAGCATCGCCAGAGCCACCGGCCCTGCCAGAGCCACCGGCAACCTCCGCACCACCACCCAAACCCGCGCCAGCCGAGGCTTCCGACTCGGCGAGGACCGTGCCGACCCGGATCCGTCGGGCGGCATCCTGAAAACTCGACCGGGTCAGGCTCCGCAGCAACGATTCCGGATTAAGGTGACCTTCCACCGAGGCCAAACCCGCGTTGCCCAATTCCGGGCGGGACCGCCACGCGATGTCCGCCGCGAACCGCGCCTTGAAAACATCAAGCTCCCGCGAAATCTCCTCAACCAGAACCGTCGACTCCAGCAACTGGCGATTCGTGAACGCCGCAAGGGTGGTGTCCACCGGGTCGTGTCCCAGCGGTGCAACGCACGCGTCCGAGCTGCAGGCATCCGCCGCGGTGCGCGAACCATACAAACCGGTGGAGCCATCAAGACCAGGCTGACCAGGCAGATCGTGCAGATCAGGCTGACCAGGCGAACCCTGCGCACCCGACCCCCGGAGACCATACCCGGCCTGCACGAGCGCGCCCCGCGCCTCGGCCAAGTAGTGCATCGTCTGCGTCATCACACCAGTGAATCAGGGGCCACCGACATTCAAAAACTCATCCTGATCAGCAAAATAATCCGTGGACAAGTTCTTGAAGACGCGGCCTGTGGAGGAGGCGCGTGGAGGTGGCGCACCGTGAAGCAGGTGGTGGCCTGTGGGGGAGGCGTGCCCTAGGACGCACGACGAGGACAAAGGAAGATGACAAGGACAAAGGAAGAAGAAGAAGAAGACGACGAGAACACGGAACACAACGAGGGCACCGACGACGAGGAACGCCCCCTTACCCGTGCGCCCGACGATACCGCGCGCGAACACCGCGACCACGAGCACCGTGTCCAGGGAACCCCCGTCCACCATGCTCCGGCCGACCGCCGTGCCATCCGCTTCCCCGCACAAACCGCGCGAACCGCCCAAACCGCGCACCTCGCGCACCCGGCCCGAACCACCCAACCCGCCACGCTCGCACAATAAGCGCCGCCGCGAGGAGCAGCGCCGCCACAGTCCCAGCGATCGCCGCGATCATCACCCACGGCGGCACAGACTCGGCGGGTGTCGCGACTCCCACACCACGCTCTGGGAAGGTGATCGTCGCGTGAGCGCCGACGGAAAGCAGGCCGCTCCGCAGCATCAACTCGGCATTCCACGGTCCGGCGGGAATCCGGTCATTGAGAAGGATCATCACGTCTGCCGTCTGGCCAACCGCAAGCGTGGTGCCCGTCACGGCCGCAAATGGCCCCGCGCTCAGCCCACCCGGCCCATTCTTCAGGGTGAGCCCGCCAGACAGATCGAGCGCGCGCCCACCCGAATTGTGAACGGATGCCGCCACCACGGGCCGCCCGTCAGGCATCCGCCCAGCGGTCAGCGACCCAATCGTGAAGTTGGCCGCGGGCGGTCCGCCCGGCCCAACCGACAAATAGATCCGGATGCCGACCCGATTCACAACGACGACCCCACTCGCATCCGGCGCGGCGCGCACCTCGGCCCACGCGACCGCAAAGTGCTCACCGGGCGCAGCGTCGGCCGGCACGCGGATCGTCAGAGCGCTCATGGCCGTCCCGCTCGCCGGCACCGCTGCTGCAAGAGATCGCACCGACGTCCAGCTGGACAGGTCGTTTGCGGTTTCTCCTGCCGCCCCGACGAATGCACCCCCCGAGATGGTTGCCGCGGCCGCGTACACGGCAACGGATGCCGCGGAACTGGACGTATTCGAGATCTCGATTTTGCGCGTAAGTGTCGATCCGGGCGCCACGTGGTCGATGATGTAAAGCCGCGCGCGCGGATCGTCAGCCGTGTTGGCCGGAACCTCGGCCAGCCGAATCCCGATGCTGTCGGGCGCTGGCGCAGGGATGACGGATGGTGCGGCAGCTGGGACGACCGAGTGTGCGACGACCGAGGGAGCAGGCGCCGCATCTGCGAAGGCAGCGGGCACAACACCAAACGACGCAAGCACGAAGGACGCAAGGACGAGTCCGATGACGGCAACGATCGACGTCAAGGCCGGCCTGGATGCCGATTTCGACTGCGACGTCGACTGCGACCGCGACCGCAACAGCGAACGCCCTAATCGGATGCGCACCAGTGTCACACGGCAGCCGCTACGCGACAGAGTGAGTGATTGTGCCCGTGTAAACGCCGGATGCGATGCCGCCAGGAATGTGGACATCGATCGTCGGATTCCAGGTCGCCGAGTTGTCCCCGGTGATGCCGGATGCCGTCACGGCAGCCACCACACCGTCGATGGCCGCAGGATTGTTCGCCACGTACGTCGCCGTCCCGACCTTGGTGATGGGGCCGACGGTGTATCCGATCAGTGCTGCGCCGATCGTGGGTCCTCCCGACGGCGTCAATGCCGTTGAAATGACCGTGGCGACCCACCCGGATCCGGCTGCTGGACTCCGCGCATCGTTCACCTGCACCTGGCCAAGTGCCGTGCTGAGGGTTCCGCCCGCGACCGAGTTGGTCCAGGTCCCCAGTGCGGCCGTGGCCGGCACCGTTATCGAGAGTGCACCGCCAACCACCGTGAGCGTGACTCCGGTGGCTGCCGTGGCAGGCCCAGCCGGCGCGACAATCAGAACACCCCCGAGCGCCAGCGCTCCAGCGATTGCAAAACTGAATTGGACACGCGTTCTCATGTTCGCCTCTCGAGGCGGCGGAGACACTGGTGAACCGCGCAGAAACCCCACGCCCTCATTGGCCCCACGCGACCGGTACGTTCCCCCTACCACCCGCGCTGCCTGCACTGTACGCCCGTCTCAACGCGAATCGGGGACTTACCGACGCATCGCCCCGGACTGGGGTGACGCGCGGATCCGCCCGCAGGCGCGCATCACGAGCCTTTCCCAACGTCCTCAACAAGCGCAGCACCCTCTACAAGTCGGATGAACGCGCTCAGCTCTGCGACACCGGCCGGCGTCACCGGCAAGTACTCCGTGAGTTCCGGCGAATACACGAGGAACGCGGCCCATTTCGCCCTCGAAATCGCGACATTGAGCCGATTCTTCATGATCAGAAACGACATGCCGCGCGGGACATCCACGTACGAGGATGCCGCCAGCGTCACGATCGCAACCGCCGCCTCCTGCCCCTGGAACTTGTCGACGGTGCCCGCGCGCACCTGGTCGAGCCCCGCCTCGCGGAGCGCATCCAGAACGGTCGCAAGCTGCGCGTTGTACGGCGTCACCACGATGATGTCGTCCTGCGACAGCGGTGTCTTGTGCCGCCCCTTCGACGGATCGCTCCAGAGAGACCCGAGCAGCCACCCAACAATCCGGACGACCTCGGCAGCCTCCTCCACAGACTCAATCGAGTTGCCGAAGTGCACAACCGGCCGGATGCGCAGCCCCGGCTCAACGCCCTCGAGCGACCGTGAAGCAGCGACCGGATGCGACCGCAACGCGCCCTCGTACGACAGCGCCGAAACGGGAGCCGTGACCGCCGCGTGCATCCGCCGGCTCTCCGGCAGGAAGTACCCGAGCGACACGGGCAGCACATCGTGTCCCGCGCTCACCCAGCCAAGCGCCGACTGGTCGATGGGCTCCGGATGCGTCCCCTGACTCACCTGCGGAAGCTGCTGCGGATCGCCCAGCAGCAGCAGATTCTGGGCGCCGGCACTCGCGGCGATCGTGTAAGCGAGCGAGAATTGCCCAGCCTCGTCGACGACCAGGAGGTCGAGCGAGCGGCGCGGAATGCGCGCCACGTTGCTGAAGTCCCAGGCCGTGCCGCCCACGACGAAGCCCGTCGAGCGATGTTGCATGGCGAAGTCGAGCTGCCCATCGGGCGGCAGCGACGTAAACGAGTGCTGACCGGCAGACGAGCGCCCGCCGCCGGCGCCCCCGCCACCAGACGAGCCCGAACCACCAGTCGCGCCACCGTCGCCCGCCGCCTCACCGGTCTTCGGCGCCTTCCCGACCAGCCCCGCATCCAGCCCCGCGGTCGACACCACTTCGTCGAGCAGATGATCCACAACCGCGTGCGATTGGGCGACCACCCCGATCTTCCATCGATGTTCGCGAACCAGTTCGGCGATCACATGCGCCGCAAGATGCGTCTTGCCCGTCCCCGGCGGACCCTGCACCGCGAGATACGAAAAGTCCAGGTCGAGCAGGCTCGTTACGACCGCACGTGCGGTATCCGACGAAACCACGGGGGCGAGGGCGCCGCTGCGGGTGCGCGGTGGCGTGCGTCGCAGGATGTCGACCATGGCATCCGCCGGCCACCCCGGCTGGGCATCGACGATCGCCTGGGCCCACTCATCGATCGCGCCCTTCTGTCTGCCGGCCTGCGGAGGCGCCGCGGGCGTCAGCGCCCTGGGCAGGTCCGAATATGGCACAACGTCCCGCGGCAGCGTCTCCTCGACGAGGATGTCGCCCTCCTCGTCGACGGCAAGCACCGTCACCGCCCGCGTGGTCCGCGCGCCGGGATCAGCACCGGGATTCGTAAACGGCCCCGGGTACTCATAGAGCAGGAACGGCCCCGCCTGCGCACCCGCCTTGATGCTGCTGCCGGGTGCAAGTCGCCCGCGCAGTAGCAACAACCGCCGATCAACCCGCTGGCCCCCATCGCGATGCCAGTCCCGTTCAACCCTGACGTTCTCGATATCGAGCACGTCGCGTGTGTCCGCCCAGTCCTCCACGGGGTCGATCAACCGCGCAAAATGCTCCCACCAGAAGCTCTTCTGCTCCCGCCGGTGGTAGTCGAGCGCGGCCGCCGCAAACGCGGCCGCCGTCTCGTCGGCGTTGCGACCGGGGTCGAGCGCGTCGCCAGAGAGAGCGAGCAGGTCATCCGCCAGCGCCGACGGCAGCACGACCGGAACCTCCCGAGCCTCATGAAGTCCACCGGGCAGGATGCCGCGCTCGGCCGCGCGCGCCAGCATCCAGTCGCGGAGGGCAAGCGTCGAGCGACAGTCGTAGTGGTTGTAATCGGCGATGTCGTCGAGCTTCCGCTGCGCCTCGGCATGCTCGCCCCGCGCGGCCAGGTCGCGGGCATCCGCATATTCCGCGACGGAGTCGGCGGCATTCGCGACGCCTTCGCGCAGATCGGAGCCCATGTACAGCGGCTCGAGCTTCTTGATCGAGTACGAGTGCGAGCCGACCCGCATGCTCTTGCGCACGAGCGGATACAGGTCGACCAGCACGTTCTCGCGCAGCAGTTTGTCGACGGCTTCCTCCCCCACGCCGTGCCGAGCCGCGATCGAGAGCAGGTGCGTTCGCTCGTATGGCGCGTAATGGTAAATATGCATGCCCGGATGCTCCGCCCGCCGCCGAGCCACGTAGTCCAGGAACTCGATGAGGGCCTGGCGCTCCTCGGCGTGCGTGTGCGCCCAGAACGCGCGGAACCGGCCATTCGCCTCGACCAGCCCGAACAGGTAGTCGAGCCCCCACACCGCGCCGCCCAGGTCGGCACCCTCCTGATACAGCGGATCGCCCTCGAAGTCGAAGAAGATGTCGCCCGGGTCCGGACTCGGCAGCGCCGCGAGCACCGACACCGCGTGGAACTCGACCGGCGGCGGCCCATCGCCCGTGGCCTCGATCTGCAACGCGGCCTGCCGGCGCAGCGTCTCAAGCGCCACCTCGCCGATCCCGTCAACCGGCCCCGCGGATGTCGCGAGCTGATCGATCGTCGTAATCCCGGCATCCGCCAGCCGTGCGCGCTGCGTCACGCGCAACCCGGCGACCATCAGCACGTCTCGATGGGCGGCGATCTCGGCCTCGCACGTCGCACAATGCCCGCACACCGAATAGCGCGGATCCCCCCACGCGACCGGATTCGGCTCGGCAAGCCGCTCGTCGATGATGCGCTGCAGGCGTGCGCGACGCTTCCGATACACCGGCAGGATGTCGCCCAGCCGGTGCTCGCTCACACTCCCGTCGCCGAGCAAAAGTTGCACAGTCGCGGACGGCGTCACGCCGATCCGCGCAAGCTGCTCCCCATACGCGGCGAGCTGCAGCAGCGCCGTCACCTTGGCCGAACGCGCGAGTTTGGTGTCCTGCACCTGGTAGCTGCCATCGGGCTGGCGAACGATGAAGTCCGCGAACCCGATGAACCGCCCGTCGAAGAACGTGGCCTGGAACACCACGCCCGCGCCGTCCGCGAACGCGCGCGCGGTCGCGGCTGCGGCATCCGCCAGCTCCTCCGCTCCGTAGCTCGCCGGCCGCTCGATCTCGACGACACCCCCGGCCAGCCGGTACCGCTCAAGCGCCCGTCGCTCGTGGATGTCGCCCAACTTGCCCGCGCGCTCCAGAATCGGGTCTGCCGGCTCCTCGACCCGCTCGAGCCGCCCCAGTTTCGCGTCGAGCGTGCGCAGGAAAGCGAACTCGCACTTCGACGCGGTGGTCAGGTCGCTCGCACTCGTCACGACTTGATCGTCAAGCAGAAACACGGGGGCCTCCAGCCGGTTGATGCCGCCAGCGTAGCTGCCAGGTCCGACACCGCCGACCGACAGGCCGCGCACCGGCGAACGTCACCGGCCTCTGTCAAGATGACACGATGACCGACCGAGCCGAAACGATGACCGACACCCGCGCATCCGCCGTCGCTATCCTGCGCGACTTGGTCGGGCATCCGGACGCCGACTTTCACGAAGGGCAGTTCGAGGCCATCGAGGCGCTCGTCGACCAGAAGCGGCGCGCGCTCGTCGTGCAGCGCACCGGCTGGGGCAAGTCGGCCGTCTACTTCGTTGCAACCCTGCTGCTGAGGCGCCGCGGCGCCGGCCCGACCATCCTCGTGTCACCCCTGCTCGCTCTGATGCGCGACCAGGTCGCGTCGGCGGCGAGGGCGGGCGTGCGGGCAGTGTCCATCAACTCGTCGAACGCACACGAGTGGGCCGAGACGACTGCGAAGCTCCGCAACGACGAAGTGGATGTCCTCCTCGTCTCCCCGGAGCGCCTCAACAATCCGAGTTTCCGCGACGAGCAGCTGCCGACGCTGATCGCGCGCGCCGGCCTGCTCGTGGTCGACGAGGCACACTGCATTTCGGACTGGGGCCACGACTTCCGCCCAGATTACCGCCGCCTGCGCGACCTGATCGTGGCCCTGCCCACGGGCATCCCGGTGCTGGCGACGACCGCGACAGCCAACAGTCGCGTGGTGGCGGATGTCGCGGAGCAGCTCGAACACGACAGCACGACTGCGCACAGCACGGACGTCCTCACCATCCGCGGCCCGCTCGCCCGCGCATCCCTTCGCCTGGGCGTCCTGCGCCTGCCGACCCCGCGCGAGCGCCTGGCCTGGCTCCTCAGCCACCTCGGCGACCTGCCGGGCAGCGGCATCATCTACACGCTCACCGTGTCGGCCGCCGAGGACACCGCACGGCTCCTGCGCGAGGCCGGCCACGAGGTGCACGCGTACACCGGACGCACGGACACCGCCGAGCGCGAGCAGCTCGAGCAGCGCCTCAAGACCAACGACGTGAAGGCGCTGATCGCCACGAGCGCGCTCGGCATGGGCTTCGACAAGCCCGACCTCGGCTTCGTGCTGCACCTCGGTGCGCCATCCTCTCCTGTCGCGTACTACCAGCAGGTCGGTCGCGCCGGGCGTGCGACCGAGAACGCCGACGTCCTGCTGTTGCCGGGCAGTGAAGACCAGGACATCTGGCAATATTTCGCGTCCGCATCCATGCCTGTCGAGCACAAAGCGCGCGCTGTGATCGACGCACTCGACGAATCGACCCAGCCCCTCTCAACACCAGCACTCGAGGCCCGCGTCGACCTCCGCCGCACTCCCCTCGAGCTGCTGCTCAAGGTGCTCGACGTCGACGGCGCAGTGCGACGCGTGAGCGGCGGGTGGGTCGCCACCGGCCAGCCCTGGACCTACGACTCCGAACGCTACGAACGCGTCGCCGCCGCGCGCGAGGCCGAGCAGCAGTCGATGCTCGACTTCGAAACCACGAGCGGATGCCGCATGGAATTCCTGCAGCGCGCACTCGACGACGACTCCGCCCACCCCTGCGGACGCTGCGACAACTGCGCGGGCGCCTGGTTCCCCACCGACATCGAAACGGATGCCGCCACCCACGCCTCGCGCTCCCTCGACCGCGTCGGCGTCGAGATCGAGCCGCGCGCCCAGTGGCCAAGTGGCATGGACCAGCTCGGCGTCGCCGTGCGCGGCAACATCCCCGTTGCCGAACGCCTCGCCCCCGGTCGCGCCCTCGCCCGCCTCACCGACCTCGGCTGGGGCGGCCCGCTACGCGAGATCTTCACGCCCAGCACTCCGGATGCCCCGGCAACGCCGGCAATGATCGCCGCCTGCGTGCGCGTGCTCGCCGACTGGCCGTGGGAGGAGCGCCCGGCCGCGGTGGTTGCGGTGCCGTCGCGCCGGCATCCGCTGCTCGTTGAATCCGTCGCTGCGGCCCTGGCCGACGTCGGCCGCCTCACCCACCTGGGCACACTCGCGCCCGCCAACGGCGGCCCGATTGGCGAGCCGGGCGGCAACAGCGCGTACCGGCTGGCATCCGTCTGGGATCGGTTCGCGCTTGGCGACGTCCAGGTGCCTGCAGACATGCCCGTGCTGCTCGTCGACGACCTCGTCGACAGCCGCTGGACCATCACTGTGGCCGGCCGCCTGCTGAGGCGGGCTGGCGCATCCGCGGTGCTGCCGTTCGCGCTGGGCGTTCGCGGGTAAGCCCACGTTGAGCCCGCGGAATTCAAGCATGTGCCTTTCGTGCCCGCATTCCCATGCGGCGGGCAAAGTCCGCCGGATCGTCGAGGAAGCCCATGTGCCCACCCGGAACCTTCACCGTCTCGGTTCCCAACTGCGCGGCGAGCCACTCGGCTGCCTCCACGAAGAACGGCGCCGTTTGCTCGGCACTCAGCACGAGAACGGGAATGTCGAGGTCGCGGAGTTCGGCCGCGTCGGGCTGCCATGACGCGAATGCGCCGAATTCGGCTTCCAGCATGGTCTGCGCATTGCCGCGGATCCGTTCGATCGCCTCCGCAGGGAGCCGCTCGAACCCCTCCCCCGCAGCGAATCGCAGGAACGCTTCGGCTCCCCCGGGTAGCCCGCCTTGTTCGACTGCGGCCGCGATCACGGGCTGCACCGACGCGACCGCACCATCCGGATCGGCCAGCACACCGAACAGTGTGGGCTCATGCGTTATGAGCTCCACGACCGACGGATGTCCGCTCAGGGCGGCCGCGAGTGCGATGACGGCGCCCGTGCTGTTGCCGAAAAGTGTCA
>JAUZGC010000091.1 GCA_030840105.1 Microbacteriaceae bacterium | reverse complement strand
TCCGCCCCTGACGCCGTCGGAACCCCTGAGTGCTCTGCCACTATGTCCTGCTCCCGCTCGCCTCCAGGACGGCCACGTTCTTCGGCTCGTCACTATGAACATACTTGGCTCCGCCGAAGAGCGAAATCACGGCTCCGACCACGGACATGATCGCGGCGGCGATGAAGACCACGACCAGTCCGTCATGGAACGGCGTCGAGATCAGCTGCGGGAAGAACTCGTTGCCGGTCAGCACCGCAGAGTTCGCACTCGACAGGTGTACGCCAGTTGGCGCCAGAAGGCTCTTGATCGGGTTGTAGCCGAGGAATGCCGCGAACAGGCTGCCGACGGGCGGCGTCTGTCCGATCGCCCCAGCCACGCCTGCCGGCACCCCGTTCGAGGCCAGTCCATTGGTCAGGGCGGAAGGAAGCGCGGTGGAGAGCCCGGCGATCATGAGTGAGAAGAAGATTCCGATCGAGAGGGAGCTGCCCGCGTTCAGTGCGACGCCGGCCATGCCGGACGCGGAGCCGCGCTCGTTCGCCGGAACGCTGTTCATGATCGCGGTACGGTTCGGCGAGCTGAACAGGCCGGATCCGACGCCATTGATGCCTGTGATGATGGCGAACTCCCAGTAGTCGAAGTTGACCGGGATGAGCAGGAGTGCGATGAAGCTCGCCCCGACGAGCGCAAGACCCACAAAGGAGAACCAGCGTGCGCCGAACCGGTCCGACAGCGCGCCTGAGATCGGACCGGCGATCATGAAGCCGATCGTGATCGGAAGCAGGTAGATGCCCGCCCAGAATGGCGTCTCTTCGTACGAGTAGCCGTGTAGCGGCAGCCAGATGCCCTGCAGCCAGATGATGAGCATGAACTGCAGGCCGCCGCGGCCGATCGCGGCGAGAAGCCCGGAGAAGATCCCGCTGGAGAACGCGCGGATCCGGAACAGCCTCATGTCGAACATGGGTGCGCGATGGCGCAGTTCGACGAGCACGAATGCGACGAGGAAAGCGAACCCGCCCACGATGGATCCGATCACCCAGGGATTGCCCCAGCCGGTCGAGCTCGATCCATACGGCTGGATCCCGTACGTGATCCCCGTCAACAGAGCGATGAGCCCCACCCCGAAGGTCACGTTCCCCAGCCAGTCCATGCGGCCTGGGTTTCTCGTGCCGACTTCGTGCAACGACTTGTACGACCAGATCGTGCCCATGATGCCGAGCGGCACGCTGACGAAGAAGACAGCGCGCCAGTCGATTGCGGCAAGCACGCCACCGACGATCAGGCCGATGAAGCTTCCGGCGATCGCTGCAACCTGGTTGAGCCCGAGGGCGAAGCCGCGCTTATTGGCGGGGAAGGCATCCGTCAGGATTGCGGTTGAGTTGGCGAACAGCATGGCTCCGCCGACACCCTGCACGAACCGCCACGCGATGAGCCACATCGCGCCAGCGCCACTCATGAACGGGTCGAGCGCCAGCGCGATCGACGCGACCGTGAAGACGACGAAGCCCAGGTTGTAGATGCGCACCCGGCCGTACATGTCGCCCATTCGCCCGAACGTCACCACGAGCACAGCCGTAATGAGCATGTAGCCCATCAGGATCCAGAGCAGGTAGCTCACGTTGCTCGGCTGGAGCGGGTTGAGCTTGATCCCCGTGAAAATAGCGGGGAGCGAAATGATCACAATCGACGAGTTGATCGTCGCCATGAGCATGCCGAGCGTCGTGTTGCTCAGGGCGACCCACTTGTAGTGGGGGTGGTCGCGATTGAAGATGCCGGTACGAGGGGCCAAGGCGGATGTCTCCAGTGGGGTGGCATTTAGTTAATTTAAGTAAACTAACTGTACCCCTCTCGCGGATGCGGCTGCGAGACCACAGACGAGGGCCGCCGCCCGACCACATACAAGAAGAGCCGACCAAGTGATTGGTCGGCTCTTCTCATCTGTGAGACCGGCGAGGGTTAACCGGTTGCGCCACCGTTGCCGGGCTTCGGCGCGGGAGTGCCACCGTTTCCTGGACCCACCGGAAGCCCGGGAACTCCGGGACCCGACGTCGGATTCGGCGTCGACGTGGGGGTCGGGGTCGGGGTCGCCGTCGGGGTGGGTGCGACGTAGAGCGGGTCACCGGGGCCACCGTAGATCATCGAGTTCGGTGGAGCCGTGAAGTTGGTTCCGCCGTACTGGGCGTCGATCGCCTTGAGGATCGGCTTGGCGATGGCGAACTTGACGTTACCGCCATTGACGTTCTTGAAGGTCTGCGATCGAAGCGGCACGCTGCCCTGCACGTTGCCGACCCAGGTTGCCGTCGCGACCTTGGTGGTCGACGTCACCAGCCAGTTCTCGAGCGAGTTGTCGGTGGTTCCCGTCTTGCCCATGATGGGCACACCGTCATTCGGGTTCGCCGATGTTGCGGTTCCGTTGGTGAGCACGTGCTGCAGAGCCCAGACGACGCCGTTCGCGACGGGTCCCGCGATTCCCTGCGTGCAGGTGGTCTGCGGAACCGGAAGCGACTTGCCAGCCCCGTTGACCACCTTGTCGATGGCGACCGGCGTGCACGTGATGCCATTGTTGGCGAGACCGGCGTACGCAGTCGCCATGGTCAGCGGCGCAATGTAGTTCGTGCCCAGGATGAGCGATGGCGTCTGCACCCACGACCCGTTCGGGTTCGCCAGGTGCACGCCGAGGGACTTGGCATCATTCAGGATGTTGCACAGGTCCAGCCTCTCCGCCATCTTCGTGAACGCGGTGTTCACGGAGGCCTCTGTCGCCTGGAGGACGGTCATGGTCGCCCCGGTTCCTTCGTCGTTCGACACCGGCCACGGGGTGTTGCCCATCGCGTAGCAACTGTTCGTGAAGTCGGCGTTCGTGTAGTTATGGGTGGTCGCGTTGATGACGTCGTTCAGCGAATATCCCGCCTGGAGCCAGGCGGCCAGGTCGAACGCCTTGAACGACGATCCGGTCTGGAAACCCTGGGAGCCGCCATAATTCATGTCGGTGTTGTAGTTGATCGCCGTCTGCCCTTGGGTCGCGGTCGCAGTGTCGTTGTAGGTCGTGTTCTGCACCATGGTTACGACGCGCCCGGTTCCCACCTCCATCGAGACGTTCGATGAGCCAAGGTCGAGCTTGGGATCGTACGCGGGGATGTACGCGTTGATGGCGTTCTGTGCCGCCGTCTGCAGGCCGAGATCGAGTGTCGTGTAGATGTTGAGGCCGCCCTGGTTGAACAGTGCCATGCGGTCAGCCGCGGTGGCTCCGAAGGCGGGGTTCTGGAGGATGGTCGACTCGACGTAGCTGCAGAAGTACGCGGCGTTGTACGCCGCTGCCGCTGCGCACCCGGTCTGCACCGGCGTGATCTGCGGCGTGATCGGCGTAGCGATCGCCGCCTTCTCCTCGGCCGCGGTGATCGAGCCCACCGCCAGCATCCGCTTGAGCACGTAGTCCCGTCGGGCGAGAGTCAGCTTGTAGCCGTTGGCGGAGCCGTTGGCCGCGTTGGCCGGCTGGTCGATGCGCAGATTCGACGGGTTGTTGAGGATCGCCACCAGGGTGGCAGCCTGCACGAGGTTGAGGTTCTTCGCGGTCGTGTTGAAGTAGTACTCCGCTGCGGCCTGAATGCCATAGACCTGGCCGCCGAAACCGGTGATATTGAAGTAGCCGGTGAGGACTTGCTGCTTGGTGTACGTCTTATTGATGCCGATCGCGTACCGCATCTCTTTCAGCTTGCGGTCGACCGTGACCCCGGATGCATTCGCGTAACAGGTCTGGTAGCTGGCCTGCTGTGCCGCGGTCACCGGTCCGCCGGAGCCGTTGTTGATGTATTGCGCGTCGCATTGTTGGACGAGAACGTTCTTCACATACTGCTGAGTGATCGATGAACCACCCGAGACGTTCGATCCGAGTCCGGTAGAGAGAGCTCCGCGGATCGTTCCGCTGATGTTGATGCCGCCCTCTGTGTAGAAGGTGGGATCCTCGGTATCGATCGCCGCGTCCCTGACCACCTTGGCGATGTCGTTGTACGAGACGTCCTGGCGGTTCTGTGCGTAGAAGGTCGCAATGGGCACCTGCTGGTTACCCTGCTTCGCGTAGATCGTGCTCCTCTGGTCGAGGGTTCCGATCTGCAGATAACTCGGCAGCCCGTCGAAGGCGCCGATGGCCGTTTGCGCGGCCATCCCAGTGACAGCGACGGCCGGAGTGACGGAGACGGCAACCAGGATGCCCGCCACCGCGCTGATGCCGATGAAGGCGAAGATAGCGTTCAGTGAAGGCCGGTGTGAATTGCGGGAGTTCAAAATGGACACCCAACCGACGCTATGCGACTTTTCTGATAGATCGTTCGGCGTGTGCCCGGATCTGGCTGAGGAACAACTCACGTTCGCGCGGAAATTGCACCGTTGCTGCGCTACGGCATTCGCGCGACCATCACGCGACCGCAAGCATCCCTGCGGCCGCGATGGCAAGGATCAGGCCCGCCCACTGTACGGGCGCGATCCGCTCCTTGAGCACGATGGCGGCGAGGATGATCGTCCCGGCGGGGTACATGGCCGTGAGTACCGACATGACGCTGAGGTCACCCAGGCGCAGGCCGACCAGGAGAAGGGCGTTACCGACCGCATCGACGACGCCGCAGGCGAGCGCAAGCGGCAGCCCGGGTATCCAGCCCGCTCTCCCGCGTTCAGCCCCGCTCGAATCATCCGCCGACCTGCGGCCGCGGACCCACGCAAGGATTCCGATCGTCGCAAACATGATCGAGGTGCTCGCGGCACGATTCATCACGAGCGGAATCAAGCCAGAGTCGTTGGGCGCCTGGTGGATGAAGATCAAAAAGGCGCCGATCAGGATGCCCGAGCCGCTCGCAAGGAGGAGCCCGCGCATGCTGGCCCTGACCGCCCCTTTCTCGGGAACGAATCCGACAAGCACGATGGCGACGAGTGCAAGCGCGAGCGCCGCGTAGCCGAGTGGGGCAAAACGGTCCCCCGTCAGGAGGCCCCAGACCATCGGCACGACCGCGCCGAGCACGGCGGTCAGCGGCGAGAGGATGCTCATGGGCCCGATCGCGAGACTCGCGTAGAGCAAGGCGATCGCGAGCGATCCGCTGACCCCGGAAAGTGCGCCCCAGATGAGCGCGCTGGGAGACCAGGTGCCGCCGACGAACGCCGTCGTGATGAGAAGCGCGACGAGCCCGGTGGCGGCGGAGAGCGCTGTTACGCGCATCGCGCTGATGCGCTTGGCTGCGAGTCCGCCGAGGAAATCCGCCGATCCGAAGACCAGTGCGCCGGTGAGGCCGAAGACCGCGGTGAGCATAGGCGCCCAGCCTACTGTCCCAGGGGCCGGTGGATTCGCATCGCAGGGTCGTCTGTCTGGTGGCGTCCCGCGAAGGTGGACAGAACGTTACAGGCGGGTGACATTTCCTCATGGGATCTTGGCTGGCTCATTCGCGACCCCTAGGCTCGCCCTTGTGTGCCCCCTCCCAGGGGTAGACCGGGGCTGGCGCAATGAAGCGCCCCGGGCCCACGTCGTGCCTATCGCAGTTGCTCGTGAAGGAGATGACCTGTAATGCACAGCCCCGATCGCGTTTCGTCACATGGCGGGCACATCCGCCCCGCATTCAGCACGCTCAGCACCATCGCCGCGATCGCCGCGGCCGCATTGGGCCTTTCTACGCTCGTTGCCGCACCCGCGTACGCGGCCGAGGTCACCAACACCATCGCCGAGGTCCAGGGCGCCGGCGACGTGAGCCCCCTTTCTGGCGCGACGGTCACGGTCGAAGGCGTCGTGACGGCGGATCACCGCGTCGGCGGGTACCGGGGCATCTACATCCAGACGCAGGGCAGCGGCGGGGCGACGGATGCCACCCCCGGTGTCTCCGACGGACTCTTCGTCTACCTGAACACGGCCAACCCCGCCGTCGCCATCGGCGACCTCGTGCGCGCAACGGGGCCGGTGAGTGAGAGCTTCGGGCTCACCGAGATCACGGCATCGGCGGCGGGCGCGGTCGAACTCGTGACCGCGAACGTCGGAGTACCCCAGGCGACCCTGCTGCCAGACACGGTCGTCGGCACAGGCCGCGAGGCCGACGAGAGCATGCTGGTCGCGCCAACGGGCACCTACAAGGTGGCCTCGAGCCATCAGGTCTTCAACTTCGGAACGCTCTGGCTGTCAGCAGGCAGCGCTCCGCTGGTGAAGAGCACGGAGACCACGCGCCCCGGCGCCGCCGCGGGCGCGATTGCGGCCGCCAACCGGGCGAACCGGCTGCTTCTGGACGACGGGTATAGCATCCAGATCAGCAACAGCGCGCACCCAGGCGACCAGCCGTATTTCACCGCGGGCACCGTCGTCCGGAACGGCGACACCGTCAACTTCCCCGCAAAGCCGTACGTGCTCTCGTACGGGTTCAACGACTGGCGCCTGCAGCCGACCTTGCCGATCAACGACGCGAGCGCTGCCGACACCAAGCCGACGTTCTCGCCGACCAATCCGAGGCCGGCGACCGCGCCAGCGGTCGGAGGTGACTTCGCCGTTGCCTCTTTCAACGTGCAGAACTACTTCACGACCCTCCAGTCCGAGAACCCCCTCGCCCGTGGCGCCAAGACGCCGCAGGAGTTCCAGGTCCAGAAGTCGAAGGAGATCGCGGCAATCAGCGCGCTCGGCGCGAACATCGTGACGCTCGAAGAGATCGAGAATTCGATTCGCTTCGGCGATCCGGTCGACACGGCGCTCGCCGACCTGGTCAGCGGTCTCAATCAGGCCGCGGGCGGCGAGGTCTGGGGCTTCGTTCCCACCCCGGCCGCGCTCGCGAGCGCGGTCACCACGACGGATGTCATCACGGGAGCCATCATCTACAAGAAGGCCGCTGTCACGCCGGTCGGCCCAAGCGCGACCGTCATCGACGAGACCGTGTGGGGCAACGCGCGCGAGCCGATCGCGCAGACCTTCACGTCGGGGCTGAAGACACTCACGGTCGTCGCTAACCACTTCAAGTCCAAGAGCGGAACCGGTACCGAGCCCGTCGATGGCCAGGGCCTGTTCAACGCGGATCGCGTCAAGCAGGCGCAGTCGGTGCTCGCTTTCGTGAACCAGCTCGAGGCATCGAGTGGCAGCAAGAACGTGCTGCTGCTCGGTGACTTCAACGCCTATTCCAAGGAAGACCCGATCGACGTCTTCACCCAGGCGGGCCTGGTCGACCTGGTCTCGGCGAAGGCCCAGGGCCAGTACACGTACAGCTTCGACGGTGAGGTCGGTTCGCTCGACCACGCCATTGCCACACCGGAGCTCGCGAAGAGCGTGGCCGGAGCCGGCGTGTGGGACATCAACGCGTCCGAATGGTCCGACCGTGGCTACGCGTTCGGTGCGGCCGAGCCCGGAACGCCGTACCGCGCGAGCGACCACAACCCGATCAAGGTGGGGTTAGCCGAGAAGGACGCGCCCGTCGCGATCGACGTGCTTGCGATCAACGACTTCCACGGCCGGCTTGAGGCGGGAGGCGCATCCGGCGGCGCCGCGGTCCTTTCCGGTGCGGTCAGCCAGTTCCGTGCGGCGAACCCGAACACGCTGTTCGTCTCCGCAGGAGACAACATTGGCGCTTCCACGTTCACCTCCTTCATCCAGAAGGACAAGCCGACGCTCGACGCGCTCAATGCCATGAAGCTCGACGTGAGTGCGCTCGGCAACCACGAGTTCGACCAGGGCGTCTCCGACATCGTCAACCGGGTTGCCCCCGCCTCGAACTTCCCCTACCTCGCGGCCAACGTCTTCGACAGGGCGACGGGGCAGCCGGCGTTCGCCCAATACTTCGTCAAGGATGTCGGCGGGATCCGCGTTGGCTTCATCGGCGCGGTCACCAACGACCTGCCGTCACTCGTGACCCCCGCGGGGATCGCATCCATTGAGGTCAGGGATGTGACGACGGAGGTCAACAAGGTCGCAACCCAGCTGCGCGACGGCGACCCGACCAACGGTGAGTCGGATGTCACGGTGCTGCTTGTGCACGAAGGGGCGGCGACAGCCAACCTGACGGACTCCACCAACGATTCGGCTTTCGGAAAGATCGTGACGGGAACGAATGCCTCCGTGGATGCCATCGTCTCAGCGCACACGCACCAGGCGTACAACCACCAGGTCGCGATTCCCGGCACCACCCGCACACGCCCGGTGATCCAGGAGGCGAAGTACGGCGAGGCCCTCGGCCACCTCGCGCTTTCGGTCGACCCGCAGACCAAGCAGCTGCTGTCGATTTCGAGCGAGGTCCTGCCGCTGACCACCGGGGCAGGAACGCCCCTTTACCCGGCGGATCCGGCGGTCGCGGCGATCGTGGCGGCTGCCGTCGCGGTCGCCAAGCAACTCGGCACGGTCAAGATCGGCGACATCACGGGTGACTTCAACCGCGCTAAGCAGGCCGGCGGCTCCGAGAACCGCGGTGGTGAGTCCACCCTCGGCAACTTCGTCGCCGATGTGCAGCTGTGGGCGACGCAGGCCTCCGGCGCCGAGATCGCCCTGATGAATCCGGGCGGCCTGCGCGCTGACCTCACGTTCGCGTCCACGGGACCCACGGATCCGAACGGCAACCTGACGTACGCCGAGGCGGCGGCTGTTCAGCCGTTCGCCAACACGCTCGTCACGATGAACCTCACCGGTACGCAACTCAGGCAGGTCCTCGAGGAGCAGTGGCAGCCCGCCGGCTCGAACCGCCCGTTCCTGAAGCTCGGCGCATCCAAGGGTCTGACGTACACCTATGACCCGACGGCCGCGGCGGGTTCACGCATCACGCATATCTACCTGAACGGCGTGGAGATCGCGGCGGGAGACACGCACAAGGTCGTCGTCAACTCGTTCCTCGCGTCCGGCGGCGACAACTTCCCGACTCTCGCGACCGGCGGGAACAAGGCAGACTCCGGAAAGGTCGACCTCCAGTCGATGGTCGACTACTTCCAGGCGAACCCCACGGCCAGCCCCGATTACGGCCAGCGCGCGGTGGGCGTCACGCTCGCCCCGCCGGCAAACGGTACCGCCTACGTGGCGGGCGAGACGGTGAGCGCGGGCCTTTCATCGCTGCTATTCAGCGCGGGAGAGCCCACGGCCACGACGGTCGAGCTGAAGATCGGCGCCACGGTCGTCGGGAGCGGGACGATCGATCCCACCATCGTGGACACGACGGATGAGGTGGGTCGCGCATCCGTGCAGGTCACGATCCCGGCGGGCCTGTCCGGCGCGCAGAAGCTCGTGATATCGGTGGCGGGTACGCCGACCTCGATCGCGGTTCCGATCCTGCTCGCCGCGCCCACTGTCGTGAAGGCCGACAGCGTCACGATTGGCGCGGCGAGCACGGTCATCGCAAGCCGGAATGCGACGATCAAGTACTCGCTCACGGTGCGCGCGACCGGGGGGATCGAGCCGACCGGGCTGGTCACGATCTTCGACGGCGCGAAGGCTATTGCGACCGTCGAACTCATACCCGGTGCGGGCGGAAAGGCCAAGATCACCCTTCCGAAACTCGGCGCCGGACTGCACTTGCTCACTGCCAAATACGCAGGCTCGAACACGGTGAAGGCGTCGACAAGCCTGCCGTTCCCGCTGTACCTCTGGTAAGGCGACGGCACCGGCCGGCGATACCCGAGCACAGGTTATTGTGACTTCGTGGATTCGCCGGTCGGTGACGCCGGCTTCTTCCTGGTGACGGCGATCACGATGACGGCCGCCACCGCCAGGCCGACGATGCCAGCTGCGAGGCCGATGACGAGCCCCACGTCGCCTGACGTCGACGGAGCGGGCGTGGGCGTTGGTGCTAGAGCCGTGGGCGCGGGCGTGCTGGTGGCAGCGCCCACGCGGCCACAGCGAGATGCCGCCGAGCCCGTTGCGGCATTTGTGCCAGCCGGCGGTTCATAGTCGAACGAGAATTTGTCTGACACCGTGTGCCCGTCGGCGGAGACGATCTGGTAGGTGACGGCGTACGTCCCTGACCGACCAAGGGCGACTGGCACCGAAACGGTGCGGTCGAGGGTCGTCGCGCAGCCCGTTTCGAAATGGGCACCGGACGCACCCGTCACCTGCACGATCGACGACGATCCGCCGATGTTGAGCACGACGTCGTTGAATGTGAGGGTGACTTCATGCAGCGGCGTGGACTGCACCGAATCGGCCGCTGGACTGCTGCCGATCAGGAAGTCGTGAGCCGACGCGGACATGGCCGGGGCCAGCGACAGCGCTCCTGCGGTCAGGGCGAAGGCCACCGCAGCGAACCACCGGGCTGCACGAGGCCGGACGTGACGATCCTGCTGAGGCGCGAGCGCTGACCCCGCCATTGTCAGCGTCCTTCCGTCGGGGTTCCGGCGGTGCGACGGCGTGTGGCTACGAAGACCCCAACGACGAGTGCGATCGCGCCGACTGCGAGCGACACGAGGCTGAGGACCGTGGCGACCGTGGCATCCGCGGAGGCATTCGCCGTGGTCGTCTGGCTCGAACCGTCGCTGGACGGCGACACCGTTGCGCCCGCCGTGGCGGCGACGGGAGGGCGATCATTGATGTAAAGCGTGGGCGCCGGATTCTGCGGTTCCACGCCGGAGGCCGGCGTCTTCTCGTCCCAGTCGACGACCGTGCCGTCGGAGTAGGTCTGGCGCACAGGAAGTTCGATGCTGCCGGTGTTCGGTATGGGGCCAGCGGACACGACGAATTGCTGGAACTGTCCGTCGGCGATCTGCACACCGGCGTTCGCCGTCCAGATGATCCTCGTCGGCGCCTCCGTCACCGTGGTGCCGCCGATGACGACGGGCTTGGGGAGCTTCTCGGTAATGACCGAGGCCGTCCAGCCGGGGAGCGGCTGGTAGGTCACCGCCGTGAATGGTGTCGCGGTCGGGAAGTCGATCTCGAGCTTCACGGTGCCGGACGTCGCTGACTCGTTCGGCACGGTAAAGGTGAGCGTCGTGTCGTCGCTGCCCGGCGATGCCTGCCCGGGGGTGACGTGAACATGCGCGCTTGCGGCGAGCGGTGCGGCGAGCGCGAGCACGACGGCTGCGCCCAGAGTGAACGTCGTTCTGATGAGTGTGGTCTTCTTCATTGCTGTGCCTTCCACGACCGGCGGATGCCGCCGCGGCCGCTATAAGAAATGGGTGAATGGCGTGCCCCTGCGGGCAGCAGTCACAGCGGCCTGACCCGCTTCGATCGGGGAGGCCGAGGTGACTCAAGCGAAGGCAAGGACCGATGGCGGGCCGCGATGGCGCATCCGCCCGATCAGAATCCCGAGGTCGCGGACTACACGTTCGCCGTGCGCCGCAGCAGGAGAGGCCTGTGCCGTGTCGAGCGGGACGAGCGCTGGTGCAACCATCAGCCGGGCGAGACCGATGCGCGCAATCCGGTAGAGACTCCAGAACGCGAGCTCGCCGTAGCGGAGTGCCGCGATTGTGACCAGGGCGGCAGTCGCGTGGCCCGCCCACATCCAAGAGTCGGTGGGGGGCATCGAGTGGGTGTGCCCGGCTCCTGGCCCGACGAGAGTGCCGATGTCGATGTGGTGCATCAGGTGCGAGTGGCCCACGCCGGCGGTGCCAGTCCCAGTGCCGTGCCCGAGTCCGAACAGCGTGTGGAACAGGAATTGGCTGAGCGCGACCGAGACGGTCAGCCGCCACACGGAGAGGCGCCGTCCGGCGAGGGCGATGCAGGCGATCCCGGAGAACGCGAGTGCGAGGGATACACCAGCCATGCTTGGAGCGTCCCCGCCTGAGGCGGCGTGGAAGAACGCGGCCACAAAGGTCGCGAATCCGGCCGCGAGCCAGCCACGAGCGAATCTCGCCCATCGAGTGGCCATGCTTCTCCCCACAAGTCTGTGTGCACCCAGCCTAATCGGGAGGGGCGGATACAATCGGCGAGTGAGCTGGAGCGCAGAATTACCCTGGGAGCCAGACGATCTGGTGCCTCCACCCCCAGACGAGTTCGAGCCGCCATACCCCGACGACGATTGGCAGGACGGGCCGGACTACGCGGTCGCGACGGCCTCGTTCAGGACCGCGGCGGAGGCCCTGCACACGGTCTTCGGCTACGAGTCGTTTCGAGGAGACCAGGCCGAAATCATCGACCACCTTGTTGGCGGTGGTGATGCGGTTGTTCTCATGCCGACCGGAGGCGGTAAGAGCCTCTGCTACCAGATCCCCGCGCTCGTGCGCGAGGGCACGGGCATCGTCATCTCGCCCTTGATCGCGCTCATGCAGGACCAGGTCGATGCGCTCACGGCGGTCGGTGTCAGGGCAGCATTCCTCAACTCGACGCAGGATGCCGCATCCCGGGCCGCCGTCGAGCGGGCATATCTCGCGGGCGACCTCGACCTGCTCTACGTCGCGCCGGAACGGCTGTCCTCGGAGGCGACCAAGCGCTTCCTCGCGCGCGGCACGATCGCGCTCTTCGCGATCGACGAGGCGCACTGTGTCTCCCAGTGGGGGCACGACTTCCGACCCGACTACCTCGCGCTCTCCGAGCTGGCGGACCGGTGGCCGGGCATCCCGCGTATCGCTCTCACCGCGACGGCGACCGAGGCGACGCACAAGGAGATCACGTCCCGCCTGCAGCTCGCCGGCGCGCGGCACTTCGTTGCGGACTTCGACCGGCCGAACATCCAGTACCGGATCGTGCCCAAGATCGAGGTCCGCAAGCAGCTGCTCGATTTCATCACGACCGAGCACGTCGGCGACGCGGGCATCGTCTATGGCCTCTCCCGCAACACGGTCGACAAGACCGCGGAATTCTTGAGTGCGCGCGGGCTGAAAGCATTGCCGTATCACGCGGGCATGGATGCCGCCGCGCGCGCACGCACGCAGTCGCGCTTCCTGCGTGAAGACGGGATCATCGTCGTCGCCACGATCGCGTTCGGGATGGGAATCGATAAGCCCGATGTGCGATTCGTCGCGCACATCGACCTGCCCAAATCCGTGGAGGGCTATTACCAGGAGACCGGGCGGGCGGGTCGAGACGGCCTGCCATCGACGGCGTGGCTCGCCTATGGGCTACAGGACGTCGTGCAGCAGCGGCGCATGATCGACGAGTCTCCGGGAGACATCACCCACCGGCGCAAGCTCGCCACGCATCTGGATGCCATGCTCGCCCTGTGCGAGACCGTGCAGTGTCGGCGGGTGAACCTGCTCGGGTATTTCGGCCAGTCATCCGTGCCCTGCGGAAACTGCGACACCTGCCTCACGCCTCCCGAGAGTTGGGACGGCACGATCGCGGCGCAGAAACTTCTTTCAACCGTGGTGCGCCTGCATCGGGAGCGCAACCAGCGGTTCGGTGCGGGGCATCTGGTCGATATCCTGCGCGGAAAGCAGACGCCACGCGTCGCGCAATACGGCCACGACGGCCTCTCCACATGGGGAATCGGTGGCGACCTGAGCGAGAGTCAGTGGCGCGGGGTGGTTCGGCAGCTTCTTGCGCAGGAGCTCCTCCGCACCGAGGGCGAGTACGGCACGCTTTCCATTACGGAGTCGAGCGCTGAGGTTCTGACCGGCGGGCGCAGCGTCGTGTTGCGTCAGGAACCGGATCGGCCGGCCGGCCGTGCGGCCAGGTCGGTGCGACGGGCCGCCGCGGGTGGTGACCTTCCAGAGTCCGCTGTCTCGCTGTTCGAGGCGCTGCGAGCCTGGCGAGCGGAGACCGCACGTGAGCAGGGCGTGCCCGCGTACATCGTCTTCGGCGATGCGACCTTGCGTGCTGTCGCGACAGTGCGCCCCGCCTCGACGGCCGATCTTGACGGCATCACAGGCATCGGCGCAAAGAAGCTCGAAGCGTACGGTGATGCCCTGCTTGCCGTGGTGGGTTCTACGCCGGCGTAAGCAGCTGGTCGGCGTGCGCCTGCAACTGGTCGGCGATGTCCAAAACCGTCGGGTCGTAGAGCCACTGGACTTGCAGGCCGTCCCATAGTGCGAAGAACCAGGTGGATTCGCGCGCCGGATCGAGGTGGGCCGAGAGGAGCCCCTCGTCGCGCAGCTTGGTGAAGACTTGTGTCCCATACGCCCGGCCGGCCCGGTAGCGCGAGCGAAAGAACTCGTGGGCCGGATGCCCCGGCCTCGACCCCTCGCTACTGAGAACGCAATAGAGCTCCGTCATGCCGGGATGTGCCGCCCTCGCCCTGGCGGTCGCGATCACGTTCTGCAGGTGATCGATCGCGGGATCGGTCCATGATGGCCGCGTGGCCGTGAAGAGTTCGTCCCTGCGCTGCAATGTGGCGATGAGGAGGTCTTCCTTCGACGAAAAGTGGTGCAGCAGGGTCGACTTGGAGATCCCGACCATGTCGGCGATGCTCCGCAGGCTCGTGCCGTAGAAGCCTCCGGCCGCGAACAACGCCACCGCGTCATCGATGATCCGCGTGCGCCTGGCGCGCCCCGGCGCGTAGCCGACGGCCTCCGCTTGGGGCTCGGCCGCCTGCGCAAGCGGAGGCGGCGTTGTTTCTCCTGTGGGTTCTTGGGGGGCTCCCGTGAGCCAGGCCCGGTGCGCGTTCAGGCTGCCGACGAGGTCGATCGCCTCGCGCTCGTAGAGCCACTGGAGTTGCAACCCGGTCCAGGCGGCGGTGACCCGGATTGCCTCGTCCCGCGGCGTGATGTCGAACACCACGGCGTTCCCGGCATCCTGCGTGAACCTCGCGGTCGCCGCGGTCCGCTGCAGCAGGTATCGCGTGGCAAAGCGATCGTGGGCGGGATGAGCCGGACTCGTGGCCTCGCCGGCCATGGCCGCGAACAGCCCGGTGTTCCGGGGTTCAAACCACACCGGGTTCGCGCCTTCGTGACGATCCAGCACGGCGAAGAGGATGGCATCCTTCGACGCGAAATGCCGGAGCAAGCCGGGATGCGACATCCCCACACGCGACGCGATGTCACGCAGCGAAACCCCGTAAAAGCCGACCTCGGTGAAGAGGGAGCTCGCGGCATCCAGGATCTCTTCGCGACGCGCAATGCCGCTGGCGTACTGAACAGGCGCGCCGTCGATGCCCACTACTCGCCTTCCATATGACCCCCGATTCGAGACTAGTGGGTGGCGTTGTGGTGAATTGTTACCAAGCGGTCTATTTTCGTTGTATCGTAGCCGGAGCCGCTCACGGGGAGGAAAGCAATGACGAACGCCTTTGCCACGCGCACGCTCGATTACGCGTACCGCGATGCGTCCCTTCCTGTCGCCGAGCGCGTTGAGAGTCTTCTCGCGCAGATGACCCTCGAGGAGAAGGCCGGCCTCTTCTTTCAGACCATGATCATGATCGGAGAAGGCGGGGCTCTGGCCGAGGCGAATCCGGTCTTCGACATTCCCTCTACCGAGGAGATGGTCATCGGCCGACAAATGACCCACTTCAACCTGTTCGGAGCGACCCCGAACGCCGCGCAGATGGCTGCGTGGCATAACCGGCTGCAAGAACTTGCGGCATCGACGCGCCTCGGCATCCCCGTGACGCTGTCGACCGATCCACGCCATTCGTTCAGCGACAACTCCTGTACAACGATGCTCACTGGCCCGTTCTCGCAATGGCCGGACCCGCTCGGGTTCGGCGCGATCGGCGACGAGGCGCTTGTCGAGAAATTCGGCGATATCGCGAGGCAGGAATACGCGGCGGTTGGCCTCCGCGTCGCGCTGCATCCACAGATCGATCTGGCGACCGAACCGCGTTCGGCGCGCCAGTCGGCGACTTTCGGTGAGGACGCCGCGCTTACCTCGAAGCTCGGCGCGGCATACATCCGTGGGTTCCAAGGCGCGACGCTCGGACCGGACTCCGTCGCCACCATGACCAAGCATTTCCCGGTTGGCAACTTCGACTACCACCTGAAGCCCTTCGAGGCTGCGTTCGAGGCGGGAGCGAGCCAGGTCATGCCGTACTACGGGATGCCCATAGGCACCGCGCACGAGGACGTCGGCTTCGGCTTCAACAAGTCGATGATCACGGGCCTGCTGCGCGAGCGTTACGGCTTTGACGGCATCGTCTGCACCGAGTGGGGACTCCTGACGGATAGTGTCCTCGCGGGGGAGCAGTACCCCGCCAGGTCGTGGGGCGTCGAGCAGCTCTCACGGCGAGAGCGCATGCACAGGGTCCTCGACGCGGGCGTGGACCAGTTCGGCGGTGAGTCGATCCCTGATGTGCTCATCGACCTTGTCCGCTCCGGCGAGATCAGCGAAGAGCGGGTGGATGTCTCCGCCCGCCGCCTGCTGCGGGAGAAATTCGTCCTCGGCCTGTTCGACCAGCCTTTTGTCGACGCCACGCGCGCGAGTGCCGTGGTGGGCCGCGCGGACTTCCGTGCGGCCGGTGACGCGGCCCAACGCGCCGCGATCACGCTCCTGGCCAACGGCCGCGGCACGCCGGTGCTTCCGCTTGCGCGCGGGCTCAAGGTCTACCTGCAGGGCGTGGACCCCTTGGCGGCGAGCGAATACGCAACCGTCGTCGAGACGCCGGACGAAGCGGATGTCGCGATCGTCCGCATCCGGGCGCCCTATGAGGAGCGCCACACCATCTTCGGGGCCGTCCACCACACGGGCTCGCTCGATTTCCCCGAGCAGCAGGCCGCCGGGCTCGCCACGCTCGCGCGCACCGTGCCGACCGTCGTCGACGTGTACCTCGACCGGCCCGCGATCCTCACCCCGTTCGCGCGGGATGTCGCCGCGCTCCTCGTCAACTTCGGCGCCAGCGATCACGCGGTGCTCGACGTCGTGTTCGGTGCTGCGTCGCCGCAGGGGTCTCTGCCATTCGAGCTGCCGTCGTCGATGGATGCCGTGCGCGCGAGCCGTCCGGATGTCCCGTCCGACACGGAGTATCCCCTCTTCCGCTTCGGGCACGGCCTGCGCTACCCCGCGGCGTAGCACGCGATCATGGCGCCCCAACGGCCTCAGGCACGCTCCTGCGGGTAGATCGTCTCGCCGCGCTCGAGCATCCCGACGAATTCGGCGATCTTCCGTTCGCGGGTCTCCTGTCGTTTCGCGTTACTGATGCGGAACAGGATCGCGTACCGGTTCTGGCTGCTGAGGCTCGGGAAGAACTCCGCGGCCGCGGGGCTCGCCGCCAGGGCGGACGCGAGGTCGTCT
>JAUZGC010000042.1 GCA_030840105.1 Microbacteriaceae bacterium | reverse complement strand
GACGGTGACCCTCCGTCACCTGGAGCGTGACGGACTGGTGCGACGCACCATGCACGCCGAAGTCCCGCCTCGAGTCGAATACGAACTCACGAGCGTCGGCACCACACTCATCGAACCCGCTCGCGAACTCAGCCGCTGGGCAATGAGCAGCTACCCCACAATCCTCGACAGCCGGGAACAGTTTGACGCCGCCAACTCGGCGCCGAAATACGCACGAAGCTTGGATCAGTAGCGCGACTCTTGACAGCGTCCGACCGAGCGCCGGGAACAGATGAGGAACACCTCTGACCAATGCCCTTTGGATTCGGTTGCGTGGCGGGCGATGCTGCTTCGCTAGATATCTTCATTCATGTAAATTTGCAATTGCGTATTTTTGCAGCATCTGCAACAATTCAGCTATGCAATCTTCCGAATCCGGTCTCCGTGAACGCAAACGCGTCGAAACACGCGACAGGCTCCAGACTGCCGCGGTGACGCTTGTCGATCAAAGGGGAATGGAACACGCGACACTCGATGCGATTTGCAAGGAAGCGGATGTGTCGACCCGCACCTTCTTCAACTATTTCGATAGCAAAGAGGATGCGATTCTCGGTCTGGAGGACGTGGCCATTACGAGTGATTCGGTTTCGGACCTACTCGAGGCGTACGTGCGATCGGGTCCCATTGAGTTGACGATCCGGATGGTGTTCAGTTTGTTGAATCCGTCCGTTGATTCGTCTGCGCTGCTGCCACTGCGCATGAAGATCATCAACCAGTATCCGCAACTCCTCGGTCGGATGGCGAATCAGCTGCAGCGGATGACACAACAGCTCACTGCAGCCATGGGTCCAATTCTTCGGGAAACGTCCAATTTCGCGGACCAAGACGAAACCGAGTCGAAAATTTCGGTTGAGATCCTGCTCTCCCTCTGCAGCGGCGCGGCACGCGTCGCAATCAAGGAGTGGGCAGCCAGCGGGAGCAAGGCGCCCATCGAGGCGGTAGAACAGCGAGCAAACGAACTCGTAAAGAACATAGTTAAGAGACTCAAATGACAGCCACTATGACCGCGCCAAAGAGCGCGGCCGAACTCGAATCCGACGCGGCCACCAAGCGCCGGGTCCTCTTCATCTTCGCCGGCCTGATGGTGACGATGCTTCTCTCATCGCTCGACCAGACCATATTCTCGACCGCTTTGCCCACGATCGTCGGTCAGTTACATGGGGTCGACCAGCAACTCTGGGTGACGACCGCCTACATCCTCGCATCGACCATCATGCTGCCCGTCTACGGCAAGCTCGGCGACTTGATCGGCCGCAAGGGCCTGTTCATCGGCGCTATCGCGATCTTCATCGTCGGCTCCATCATCGGCGGTCTTGCCACCGACATGACGACGCTCATCGTCGGACGCGCAGTGCAAGGCCTCGGTGGAGGCGGACTGATGCTGCTGTCCCAAGCCATCATCGCCGACGTAGTCCCCGCCCGCCAGCGCGGCCGCTACATGGGCATCATGGGTGGCGTCTTCGCCCTCTCCTCCGTCGCTGGACCACTCCTCGGCGGATACTTCACCGACGGCCCCGGATGGCGTTGGGGCCTGTGGATGAATGTGCCGCTCGGCATCCTCGCCATCGCCTCTGCCGCATTTTTCCTTCGCCTGCCCAAAAATACAAACGGCCGGCCAAGCATCGACTACGTAGGGATGGGCCTACTCGCCCTGGCATCCACCGGAATCGTCCTCACCACAGTGTGGGGCGGAACCACCTACGCCTGGGACTCCGTGCAGGTGCTTTCCCTGATCGCGGCCACCGTCATCGCCTCAGTCGCTTTCGTGCTCGTAGAGCGCAAGGCTGCCGAGCCGATTATGCCGTTGCACCTTTTCAAGCAAGCGAACTTCAACCTCACCACCGTTGCCGGGCTCATCGTCGGCATTGCAATGTTCGGCGCGCTCGGCTACCTGCCCACTTACCTTCAGATGGTCACCGGGGTGAACGCCACCCAGGCTGGCCTGCTGCTGATCCCCCTCATGGCGGGACTCCTCGTCACCTCGATCGGGTCCGGGCAATTCGTGAGTAAAACGGGACGCTACAAGGCGCTCCCCATCATCGGAACGGCGATCACGGCCGGCGCGCTCGGATTACTGTCGACCATGACACCCACAATGCCGGTGTGGCAGATCTGCTCCTACCTGGCACTCATGGGAATCGGACTCGGTATGGCCATGCAGATCCTCATCCTGATCGTGCAAAACACGTTCTCGAACGCCGAAGTGGGTACCGCGACAGCATCGAACAACTACTTCCGCCAGATCGGCGCATCCATCGGATCCGCCGTCGTCGGCAGTCTCTTCGTCGCAAACCTGCAGCACCTCATCGCCACCCGACTACCAAACGCAGGCGGAGCCTCATCCGGCGGCAGCCTCAACTCCTTCACACCGGAAAAAGTACAGGCACTGCCCGAGGCAATCAAGCACGTCATCGTTGGCGCATACAACGACGCACTCACACCAGTGTTCCTCTACATGGTGCCACTCATGCTCGTAGCGACCGTTCTACTCTTCATCGTCAAAGAGAAGCCCCTGGCAACCACGATCGAACGAGAACCAGCCGCGGCCCTCTAAACCATGTTCGAAATTTTGGAGGTCGGAATGAGCATCGCACACGCCCCCAAACTCGTCTCGGGCCGAAGGTGAGAGGGCGGGTTGGTCCGTGACGAGTCCACCGGCCGCGGGGTTCGATCAGTTCGCGCGGGTTCCTCCGCGTCGCTCGGCGAGGTAATCGACGGGCATGCCGGGACCGATGCGAACGGCAATCTCCTCCGCGGGCACAATGCCGCACGCCTCGCATGTTGCGACCGCGTGCACCGCGCCGTCATCACAGGCGGTGTGTCGGTACAAGATCGGTGGTTCGATGGGAGAGGCCCACGCGTCGCCCCATTCGGTAAGGGCGATGAGCGCGACAGCGAGTGCGCGGCCCTTGGCCGTGAGGATGTAGTCGGCTGAACCTTCGCGCTCCATGATGCCGCTTGCCACGAACGATTCCAGCCGCGATGCGAGCACATTGGTCGCGATTGCGAGATTGTGCTGAAAGTCGCCGAAGCGCGTCACCCGCGCGAACAGGGCGTCACGGATGATGAGCAGACTCCACCGCTCGCCGACGAGTTCGAGTGATCGCGCGATCGAGCACACCTGGGTGTCATAAGCCTTGCCCAACATGGCTCGACTCTATCACTTGCATGATGCAAGCAGATTGAGTTACATTGACGTGCATCACGCAAGTACACCAGGTCTCCTCTACGAGAGAGGCGTGCAAAGGAGCAGAAAGATGACCGCAAACTTCACAACGACGATCACCGTGGATGCCACGCCGAGAGACGCTTTCGACGCGATCAACGACGTCGCCGGGTGGTGGGGCCGGATCACAGGTTCGACCACCGCAGTCGGCAACGAGTTCGTCTATGTCGTCCCCGGGTTGCACTACAGCGGATTCCGAGTCACCGAGTTCGTCCCGGAGAGACATATTGCGTGGCTCGTCACCGGCAGCTACCTCGACTTCACTGCCGACAAGCAGGAGTGGAACGGCACAACGGTCCGGTTCGACATCGATGAGACTGACGAGGGAACGCGGATCACGTTCACCCACGATGGCCTCGAGCCCCAGGACGAATGCTACGACGTGTGCTCGAACGCGTGGGGCATGTTCGTGAACGGCAGCCTCAAGGCGTTCATCGAAACCGGCAAAGGTGCGCCGTACTCATTCGATGGCGACGAGGCGCTCACCGCCGCCGATCACGCAGAACTTCACCACCAGGCGGCCGAAGCCGCCGGACTCGCAAACAACGCAAGCTGACGTCGCTGAGGCCCGGCAGCAGCAATCACCGCCGAGCTTCAGCCGAGTGGTACGAGGCGTGGGCATCCTCAATCGAACCACCGATCCTGTACCGACACACCGCCTGTGCGCGGGCAGGTCGACCGACCATACTTCCGTGAGAACGCAAATTCTCGTGGCACGCACAGTCACTTCCGGTCGACGCGCACCAACGTGTGTGAGATCGGTTGATTGGTCCAGGTTCCGGTCAGGACTTCACTCTCCGATCGGTGTACCGATTCTCTGCGCACGGATCGCGCACTACCAAGTCCTGGCTTTCGATACACGACAACATTCAGGCCACCCACGCTCGCCACAGTTTCGCCCGGTGCGTCCTGGATGGAGATCATGCTCACCGAGAGTTCGGGCGTGACCCATGAACCGGTGCCCGAACCTCTGACTGCGGCGGTCGGTTCGCGTGGCGTGAGCGTTCCGGCGACGTCAACCAATTCATCGGCCTCACGGCCACCTGTCGTCACCGCGTGGACGACGGCCTGGAGGTAGGCGGGGTCACCCAGGGCATCGTAGGTCCACCTGGTACCTAATACCGAGTGTTCCATCGTGCCGATCAGCCGCGACTCCGCATCGTCAAGCGGAGCGCCCCGGTAGGTGACCGGAACCTGAAGTATGGGACCGTCTCCGGCCCTCACCAATAACGTCTCGATACCCACTTCGCCGGCGGGGTCGTCGAACCGAAACGACGCCACGTTTTTGATTCCCGCAGTCACCGAGCCCGCGAACCAGGGCTGATGCGGTATCCAGCTTTCCAGAAGCTCCACTTTCGAGGGGCGCAGCTTAGCGCGATAAAGCAATGCCATGGCACCAACATAACGGCTTCGCTTCTATGGCCAGAGGCGTCGTGATGTCCAGTCGGCACCGTGTCGCTGATACCGAATCCGCAGGTGGTTGCGGCTGGGGTCGCCTTGCCAGAACTCGATTGCAATGGGGCGCAGCAGCCAAACCGTCCACCCATCAGAGGTCAGGTCCGGATCGTGCTTGAGCCGCTGGTGAGCCTGCTCGATCAACTGACCCATCGTCGAGGGTTGGCCCACCGTGGTGCTTTGAGTCCCGGCCAGGGCGACTGCTCGGGCGCTCAGACCGCGCTCCCTGAAATCAGTTGCGTTCGTCTCTGCTGGTGCGACTTCAATGTGTCCTCGGAGGCGAACCGACCTGATCTGCGACGACCAGTAGAACGTCAAAGCGGCCACCGGATTCGCGCGCAACTGGGAACCTTTGCCGCTCTCTATCCCGCTAGCGAACGCCCAGCGCCCGTCGTCGGTCACGTCCTTCAGAATCAGAACGCGGGCATCCGGAATTCCGTCAGTGCCAATCGTCGAGAGCGTCATTGCGTGTGGTTCAGGAACCCTGGCGGCAACAGCGTCATGAAACCAGCTGAGAAAAAGCAAACGAGGATCGTCGGGAACGTTCTCGACATCGAACGAAGGAGCCGTTCCGACCAGGCTCTTCAATCCGCCCATCTCGTCACGTAGCCGCGTCATCCGTTCAGTGTGGCATGCACTCGAACGTTGGATGAGGAGGTCATGAACCGTGCATCCGTCAGTGCCGCGTATTCTGCAGAACGCTCGGTCGCGCGGGTCAGTGCATGACGGAAACAGCGGATTCTTTTGTTGGCTCGATGTCGAGGAATGGAGTAAGAGTACGGAGCAGATCTCCAGGTGCACCGAGCTCGGCCGCGACTCGAATGCCGCCGTCGGTGGATCTGATCGCGAATTCTGCTGCCTCTGCGACGAGCGGCGCAGTGATGGCGTAGATATCGCCGCCTCGTACCGTACAACTACGTACCATTCCTCCTCGCGACACTGCGGCTTGCACGACGAAGCGTTGGTGAGATGGCTGCACCTTCGGGTCACCGGACGGACGGACAGTTCCACCGGCGAGGTCGGCGATTGCTTTCGCTGGCATGTACGAGACGATTTCCTGCACTCTGACCTGGCGAGCGATTGTGACGGTGTCGGCCATAGTGAACTCTGACACCGCGGGCTGGCGGCCGATCGGCGCGGGAAACTCCCATTCCAGAGTAGGAGCAGGCGCATGTGTGTAGGAAAGGGCGCCTTCAGTGAATATGGGCCGTCCGCCGTTGCGTCGTTCGCGGGATACGGCGCCCGCGGCAAGCGTGCCTGCAGTCGGGACCCATTCATTTAGGCCATAGCTCAAGACGATCCGATCGGCCTCGCTCCAGGTTCCGAGCGCCTCGGCGGCGACGAGAGCGCCGAGACCGCCGTAGAACCCGACTGCGGGGATGACAGGCACTCCCGCCCCACGAGCAGGCGTGTCCCAGTTCTGCATGGTGTCGAGAATCGCTTCGATCTCCGCCGCGACATCGATGTAGGGGATTCGCGCGCATAGAGCCGCGGCGATCAGGGGTGGGGCGGTATCGCGAAAAGGGCCGGCGCAGTTTATGAGAATGTTGCACCCAATAATCGCCTGGTCCAGCTCGGCTGGCGAGTCGATGGAGGCGGCGCCGTACACCAGTGCATGTCGCTTCGTCATCTGACGTCCCTCCAGAGGTGCTGTCCGATCCTCGATCATGGCACGACCTTTCGACGACGCGATTCTTTTCTACTTAACGGCGATGTCTCTCGTCATCAGTCGCAACGGCCGAGCGAATCGCGGAAATCGCCCCTGCGATTCCGCCGTTCCACGCCGCCCCGTGACCGGGCAGCACCCACGTCGCCTCAACCTCGCCGAGACGCCGCAAGGAATCCAGCGCCTGGACTGGTACATCCGTGAACGGCGCAGGCTGCGGACCGGTCTTGCCGGTGAGTACATTCCGGGTAGTCAAAGCATCGCCAACGAAAACGGCGTCGACGGCCGCGACGAACACCGCGATGCTCCCCGGGGAGTGACCGGGCATGCCAATGATGCTCGGTTGACCGGGCAGATCCAGGACGTCGCCATCATGCAGAATGTTCACGTCCGTGAGGTAGCGGGTACGCACTCCGCCCTTGCGGATGAAATAAGCAAGAAAACCCGCAGTCGCGGCGAGGGAGAACTTGCCGAACGATCCGCTGCCCTTCTCCTTGCCGCGTGCGCGCTGCGCATCCGCTTCGTGAATGTAGAGAGGTACGCCGTATTCGTAACGGAGCTTCTCTGCGAATCCCAGATGGTCTGAATCGCCGTGGGTGATGATCACTCCTCGAATGTCGCCGATCTGACGGCCCATGATCTCAAGCTCGCGAATGAGGTCGCGCCAGTGACCGGCGAGACCGGCGTCGATGACGGTCACTCCCGATTCGTCCTCAACCAGGTACGCCGCAATGATGTCGTTGCCTACCCGGTGGAGTGATGGCCCCAGTTTCATGATCAATCCCCTTTCGGCTAGTTCGGATAACTATATCCATTAGCTATGATAGCTAAGAACAATAGCCGAAATGAGCGGATGCACCATGACGCCGACGCCCGATCGAACCTCGCTTCCCGAAATTGTTGCCGCGGGACGGAACATCATCGAGGCTGGGGGGCTTTCCGGTCTCACGATGCAGTCGGTCGCCGAACGCGTCGGAGTGCGAGCCCCCTCGCTGTACAAACGGGTCAACGGGAGGGACGCATTGATAGCGCTCGTCGCCGAAGCGGTAGTCTACGACCTCGCCGAGACGCTGAATGCGGCGAGCACCAGCTCCGCCGATCCGCTCGCCCAGCTCGCGGCGCTTGCGCATTCCCTTCGGGCGTTCGCGCATGCCAATCGCGATGGGTATGCGCTGATTTTTGCACCGGCGTCCGATACTGCCACGGCGGATCCGCGCTCGGTGGCCGCGGCTGCAGAACCGGTTTTTCGGGTCGCAACGCAACTCGCCGGCTCCCAGAATGCTCTCGCCGCCGCGCGCACCATCACCGCATGGGCGAATGGATTCATCACCATGGAGTTGGGCGGGAACTTCCGTCTCGGCGAAGATGTC
>JAUZGC010000015.1 GCA_030840105.1 Microbacteriaceae bacterium | reverse complement strand
ACGCGCGCCCACGGGCACGCAGGCTTAGCCCGCTAGCCGCATCGCATCCCTCGCCTGGAAGGTTCCGCATGGCCGCCCTCTCCCGCTCACGCTCCGCAGGATTCATCCGTGCCGCTGCAATTCTCGTGATGATCGGTGCCACTACGACGGCGCTCGCGGCATGTGCCAGCACGCCGACTCCCGCGGCCACGCCGTCGGCAACGCCGTCTCAAGCACCGGCGGAAAGCGCAGCACCGTCGGCCACCCCGACCCCGACGGCGACCCCTGTGGCGTTGACCTGCAGCCAGCTCATCACGGCCGACCAGATCTACGCGTATAACCCGAACTTCGGCACCGACCCCGGCTACAGCCCGAAGGCGGGCTCGCTCGCCGCGAAGGCCGTCGCGTACAAGGGACTCGCCTGCGGATGGCTCAACCAGACGAGTGGTGACGTGATCGAGGTCGCAGTGTCCAGGCCGCCGGCGGGCGATTTGACCTCCCTCAAGAATGCAGCCGTGACCAACGGCCAGTCGGTGCCGACATACGGCGTTCCCCCGCAGATCGATGAGGCGTACTTCGCGATGCGCGGGTCGGCTGGCGAAGTCCAGGTATTCCGTGGGTCCTACTGGATCACCGCGGTCTCGACGGCATTCGCCGAGCCGGGCGACCCGGCGCCACTCATCCAGAACGTGCTCGACAACCTGCCCCAGGGCTAACCGCCTGCGCAGCGCCCCGCCCAGCGAAGGGCGCGTGTGCGTCGCACGCCTGCGCCCGGATGCTAACCTAGGTGGGCACTCCTGGCCCCCATAGCTCAGGGGATAGAGCGTCTGCCTCCGGAGCAGAAGGCCGTAGGTTCAAATCCTACTGGGGGCACAGTTAAGTCCTCTTATGGGCAGCATTACGTCCCGCCGGCGAGTGGCATCGCCGCCTCTGTCGGGAGGCGATATCGGGACGCGATATCGTTGATTTGGTGTATCCGCGTCGCCCTGATCCTGCTCACACTGTCAGCCTCCCCCGCCGAGCCACCTGCGATTGGCTCCGATGAGCACACTGCTCGGCGTGGGCCCGACGTTGCTCGCGGTAGTCATTCTGACGGTGGTGACGTTGATCCCGCTGTGGGTGTTCCGGGCGCCGCACCGATTCGCCCCGATGCTTGCGATCGCCCGCGGTACTGTTCAACTGGCAGCGATCAGCTTTGTCCTGGGTGGGGTGATCACCAGCCCGATCTGGGTTGGCGTGGCATTGCTGGTGATCTTCACTGTTGCTGCTTCGACCGCAACTCGTCGGATCGGGTGGAGCCGGGATCACTTCACGCTCATCAGCATCGCGATGGCTGCTGGGATCCTGATCGCGGTCACTGTGGTGTTCGCAACCAGAGCGGTCGAGTTCACACCCCAGTACGCGCTGGCGATCGGAGGCATCGTGATCGGGAACTCCATGTCGATCGCGACAGTCGCGGGCCGTCGGTTCGCCGAAACCGTCGACGACCAGTGGGACCAGGTCGAAGGGTGGCTCGCTCTCGGAGCCACTCCCCGTCGTGCCACCCAGGAGCTGTCGCGCCGGACCATCTATTCCGCCCTGATTCCCACAACGGATACGACGAAAACCACCGGGCTGGTCACGCTACCTGGTGCGTTCGTCGGTGCGATCTTCGGCGGCGTGTCTCCACTGGCGGCCGGGCAGTTCCAGATCATCGTGTTGGCGTCGATCATGGCTGCAGGTTCGATCACGGCGGTGATTATCATCTGGGCCCTCGCTCCGGTCCGGGTTCGACCGGGCAGCCCAGACTGAGCTCAACGGCCACCGCCAGCGTGGCGCCATGCGGCAAGGGAGCTCTCGCCCCCGATAGCATTTATCGAAGCCGATATCGGGCCACGTGCTCAAAGGGGAAGCCATGCGAGATCTCGCCCGGAACCCTGTATTCAACCCTGCACCGGATGGAAGACGACGGTCAAGGCATCCATGACCCGCGCTGAGGCAGTTCGCGTCCCATTGGGCACGATCATGAAGGAGTGGGGCAGGATCGGCTCGATCGGCTTCGGAGGTCCCCCGACGCATATCGCCCTGTTGCGGACGTTGTGTGTGGACCAGCGTGCCTGGATCACGGCACGAGAATTCGAGGACGGAATCGCGGCGACGAATCTTCTGCCGGGCCCCGCATCGACACAGTTGGCGATTTTCTGTGCGTGGCGCTTACGCGGCTGGGTCGGAGCAGTCATCGGTGGCGTGTTCTTCATCGCGCCCGGGCTCATCCTCATTCTCGCTTTGTCTGCCCTCTTTCTCGCGGCGAACCCGCCCGTCTGGGTGTTGGGTGCCGCTGCAGGCGCCGGCGCGGCCGTACCCGCCGTTGCCCTCCACGCGGCCATCGGGCTGATGCCAGCGAGCCGGAATCGGATGCGGGAAACGCGGGGAACCAGAATCCGGTGGGTCGTGTACCTGGTCGTCGGGATCGCCGCCGGAGCTCTTGCCGGGACGTACCTCGTCCTGGTGCTGATTGCCTGCGGGTTGGTCGAGATCGTCATTACCCGGGACTGGCGATCGGGGACGGGCAACAAGGCCGCGAGCGTTGTCTTCCTGCCCCTTCTGACTCATGTGGGCGCCGTGGGCGGTCTCGGCGCGCTGGCCTGGGTGGCCATGAAGGTCGGACTGCTCTCCTACGGCGGCGGATTCGTGATCATCCCCCTCATGCAGCACGATGCCGTCACCATCTACCATTGGATGACCGGGGCACAATTCCTCAACGCGGTCGCCCTCGGGCAAATCACCCCAGGTCCCGTTGTGCAAACCGTTGCCGTCGTCGGTTTTGCCGCCGCCGGGTTGGGCGGAGGTCTCCTGGCCGCCCTGGTCGCGTTCGTTCCCTCGTTCTTCTTCGTCATTTTCGGTGGCCGCTACTTCGATCGCCTCCGAGCAAACCCCACAATCCAGGCGTTCCTTACCGGCGCCGGGGCAACCGTGATCGGCGCGATCGCCGGATCGGCCATCCCTCTCGGGCTTGCCCTGACCCAGCTCTGGCAAGCAGGCGTCCTCGCCGCCGCGCTCGTCTGGCTCCTGGCATTACGACGCGGCGTCGTGAGCGCCCTGATCGCAGCAGGCGTCATCGGTGTCATTGCCGTGCTCCTCGGGGCGCCGGTGTCCCACTGACGAGCTCGCCCGAACGTCAGCGGGCGCGCGGATCAGTACCCTCCGCCCGAAGCGGTGATCTTCGAGCCATCCGAGGCGACCACCCACCAGATCTTGCCGATGCCCTGGCCCTTGACGTCGCCGGCCGCCGAGTCACCGGCGTAGGTGTACAGCGGAAGGCCGTTCAAGGTCACCTGCTTCCCACCACTGGCGCCCGTGATCGTGGCAACCGTTCCGGTCACGCCTGTGACTGTCGGTTTCGCCGACGTCGTCGTCACAGCGGGCCACATGGCGGCGCATCCACCTGTGCACACGCTCGTGCCTGAATTGGCGGTGTCCTTGTCGAACACATAGACGGTCATCCCTTTGCCATCGACCACAACTTTTCCGAGCGATGATGAGGCGGTGGCGAGATCGGTGGATGCGTTCGCTGACGGAGGCGACGACGCCCCGGTAGTGGCTCCGGGCGAGCCGCCTGAGGTTCCTGAGCATCCGGCGAGCGCAAACAGGCCAACGGATGCCACGACGACGATCATGCCAAGTCGCGTCTTCATGGTGAAACCTTCTCTTCCTCGAGGGGCGGCGATGCGCCGCCATACGAAAGACACGAGAGTGCGGTTCGCCCGGTTCAGCGGCGCCCCGAGATCACGCTCGACCGCATCCGAATCGTTATCCGCACCGGTCGTTGTCGGCGCTGCATCGCACCGTTCCGCATCGGCACTGTCACTCACCCCGCGGCGGTGGTGTAATCGATTCAGGCATAACGCCAGGGAGTCGAGCGTGTCAGAATACGAGATCGCCAGGGCGCGGATGGTCGAGCGACAGCTCATCTATCGGGGAATCCGGGATCCGCTGGTTCTCGACGCCATGCTGCGCGTGCCCAGGCACGAATTCGTCGCTCCCAACCTGGTGGACTACGCGTACGACGACCGTCCGCTGCCGATCGAGGACGGTCAGACGATCTCGCAGCCGTACATCGTGGCGCTCATGGTCGAGGCCGCCCGGCTCGACCGGGACGCGACCGTGCTCGAGGTCGGAACAGGCTCCGGCTATGCGGCGGCCGTGATGGCCGAGCTCGCCGGCCGGGTCGTCACGGTCGAGCGCCACGCTGGCCTCGCGGAATCAGCACGCGAACGTCTGGCACGGCTCGGCTACGACTCGGTCGAGGTCGTCACCGGCGACGGCACGCTCGGCTGGCCAGGAGCCGCCCCGTACCTGGCGATAATCGCGGCGGCCTCCGGCCCCCGAGTGCCAGAGGCGTGGCTCGACCAGCTCGCTGTCGGCGGTCGCATCGTGACGCCGCTTGGCCCACCTCGCGGGGCGCAGCACCTCGCCGTGGTGACGCGGGTTTCCGAAGACGAGCTGCACGAAGAGAACCTCGGCGGTGTCAGCTTCGTCCCACTCCTCGGGGAGCAGGGCTGGCCGGCATCCGATTGATCGAGGCCGGACCGAGCTTCGTGAGGCGCTCGCGACGGCCAAGCGCTACCGCGACACGTAGGTGGACGGACCACGGTTGGACGGACCACGGTTGGACGGACCGCGGACTCGACCCTATTCGATCCCACATGCGCGTGACAGACTGAGTCCGTGGTTGCACGATTCCTCGTTGTTCCGCAGTGGCAAGGCTCCGGGTCCTCCCGCGCCATGCGACTGATCGACGGCGCAAACGCAATCCGTGGCGACTTGCCAGCCTCGGTCACGCGTGTCGTCGACATCCCCATGGAGGCCGGCGACACGCTTGACACCGGTGTGCAGCGCTACTCGTCGCTCGTGATGATTCGCGAGCGCGCCACCGCGGAGTTGCGCCACCTCGACGGGACCGTCATCACGGTCGGCGGTGATTGCGCGTCCGACCTCGCAAGCGTGCAGCATGCCATCGCCAGCCGCGAACCTGGGGCTGTCGCGCTCATCTGGCTCGACGCACACGGCGACATCAACGACGCCGCGTCGTCACCGTCCGGTGCCTTCCACGGCATGGTCGTGCGTGCCATCCTGGGCGACGCGCCGGATGGCCTCACGCCGCTCGCCGGCCAGGAAATCGCGGCCACGAGCGTCATCCTCGCTGGCACCCGCGCGCTCGACGACGGCGAGAGCGACTTCGTCGACCGGTCGGGCGTGCGTGTCGTCATGGTCGACGAACTCCGGACTCCGGATGCGCTGCTCGCCGCCCTCGACGCGAGCGGTGCGACATCCGCGTACCTGCATATCGACCTCGATGTGCTCGACCCGGCAACCATGCTCGGAATCGGGTATCCGGAACCGTTCGGACTACAACCCGACCAGTTGTGCGACTTGATTCGCGCGGTGCGTGGCAGGTTCGAGCTCGCGGGAGCGGCCGTAACGGAGTTCGCGCCGGAGACCCCGGATGCCGCCAACCACGACCTTCCGGTCATCCTGCGCATTCTCGGCGCACTCACCTCGACCGCCTGACTCGCGACGCCCCACGCGCTGCGAAACCGGCCCGGCGGCGATAGCCTCGGATAATGACCGCGACGACGACGGAACCCCGGATCCTCACGAAACGGCGCGGCCATGTGCTGCTGATCGGCCTCAATCGGCCGGACAAGCGGAATGCGGCGGACCTCGAGCTCCTCACCCGGCTTTCCCTCGCATACGGTGAACTCGAGCGCGATCCGGAGCTGAGGGTCGGACTCGTGTACGCCGTGGGCGAGCACTTCACGGCGGGGCTCGACCTTGCCGACCTCGGGCCGCGGATGGGTGCCGACGGCCTGGACTATGTCACCGAAGGCGGCATCAACCCGTGGCAGGTGTCCGGTGAGCAGCTGACCAAGCCCGTTGTGATGGCCGTGCACGGAACATGCCTGACCCTCGGCATCGAACTCATCCTCGCCAGCGAGGTCACTGTCGCTGCCGCGTCGACGCGCTTCGGGCAGATCGAGGTGACCCGCGGCATCCTGCCGTTCGGCGGCGCCACGCTGCGGTTTCCCCGCCGTGTCGGCTGGGGCAATGCCATGCGCTGGATCCTCACCGGCGAGCTCTTCGACGCGGCGGAGGCGCACCGCATCGGGCTCGTGCAGGAGGTCGTGCCAGACGGCGAGCAGTTCGACCGCGCTCTCACCATCGCAGAGCGCATCGCTGCGCAGGCCCCGCTCGCGGTGCAGGCCACGCTCGCCAATGCGAAACGCGCCGTCCGCGAAGGCGATGCGGCGGCCGAGGCGGAACTGCAGCCCGCGCTCGCCCGACTGGCGGGAAGCGAAGATGCCGCAATCGGCATGCAGGCATTCCTTACCCGCACAGAGGCGACGTTCGTAGGGCGATAGATCACCGGCAGAAACACCAGTACCGGCAGAAACACCAGTAAGGAGCAGAAATGACGTCAGCAAACTACGACGTGATTGTAATCGGCGCGGGCGCCGTTGGTGAGAATGTCGCTGAGCGGGCGGCCCTGGGCGGGATGCGCACCGTGATCGTCGAGGGCGAACTGGTCGGCGGCGCGTGCTCGTATTGGGCCTGCATGCCGTCGAAAGCACTGATTCGCAGCGGGTCGCTGCTGCGCGCGGCACAGAAGGTGCGCGGGGTCCGCGAGGCCGTCACCGGCACGTTGGATGTCGCGTCCGTGCTCAAGCGGCGCAATTGGGTGACGAGCGACTGGAAGGACGACGGCCAGGTCGAATGGCTCACCGGCGCGGGCATCGACCTCGTTCGTGGCCACGCGAGGATCACGGCCGAACGAGAAGTCACCGTGACCGCGGCGGACGGCAGTGTCACGGTGCTCACCGCGAGGCACGCGGTCGCAGCATGCACCGGATCCGCATCGCTGCTGCCCGACATCCCCGGCCTGCTGACGAGTTCGCCGTGGACGAGCAAGGACGCA
>JAUZGC010000011.1 GCA_030840105.1 Microbacteriaceae bacterium | reverse complement strand
CCGGACTCGGTGTCGTCGATGTTGAGCGAGTCGATCCCGACGAGCGCGACTCCGGCATCCACGAGGTGCCTGACTCCCGCCTCGGTCAGGAAGGGGGCGCCCGTCGTGTATTCGGGGCGGCCGAAGTGGCGGTCCCACCCCGTGTGCAGGAGCACGGCCGAACCCGCAAGCTCGCGTTCGAAGAAGACCTCGGCCGGGATGCCGCGCTCCGTCGCATCCTGCAGGTGGAACACTTCGGCGCGAAGACCAACGAGTGACTCGAGCCGCAGCGACGCCAGGTCGCCTCCGCCCTCGTACCGGTGGTACGGGCTATCCAGATAGGTGCCCGTATTGCCGATCATGGTGATGACATCCATCGCGAATTCGGTGCCAGGCGCGTATTTCTCCCGCGACGCCTCGCGGGTGAGGTGTGGCGTGATCGTGGGTGCTGGCAGGCCGGGGTAGGTCACCAGCCCGGCGTGGATGGTGTGACTCAGGTCGACGATGCGTCGCGTTTCACCGCTCGACGGAATGTCGCGAAAATCGGTCATTGTTACCTCTCCGGGAAGTCGTGGGGGAGCCCGTGCAGGACTGGGTCGAGTCTCTTCATGCGTTCGCGCTCGCGGACGAGCGCAGTGAAGTCCCGCTCGCGCCGCAACGCCGCGACGCCCGCGAGGAACAACTCGGGTGGGGCGGCTGGAAGTGGCGAGACATACGCGGATGCCTCGTTCGCCAGTTCCGCGGCGAGTCCGGCTCGGGCGACGGGCGTGAGCTCCGACGCCTGCGCGAGGTAGTGGGCTATCCGGCGGGACAGACGGTCGGGGAGTTTCGCGACGTCGGCCGTTGCCGCCCAGGACGCGAGCGGGGCCGGCATTCCGTAGACCGGCCGCACGACGTTCGGAACGCGCTCGTGTTGGCTGTACGTACCAGCGAGCAGGTCGCCCAGGCGCTTTGACTTGGGATTCAGCAGTGCGACCAGGGCCGCGAGTCCGCCGAATGTCATGAAGATCTCGACCGAGCCCGTGAGTGCGCGAACGAATGCGTGCCGGAATTGCTCTGCGCCGCCGTCATCCCGCACGATCCGGGCTCCGATAGCGAGTTTGCCGAGGGATCGGCCGCGCGTCGCGAGCTCGACGGCAATGGGTGCGACGACGATCGAGAAGACCAGGCTCGCGGTCGTGAGTGCGGATGCCAGCGCACTGTCGATCGCTCCGCCACCGGAGAAAATCACGAAGACGAGCGCCAGGAACAGGAGAACGTAGGCGATCCAGTCGATGATCGCTCCAGCGGCGCGCAGGATGAAGCTTGCCGGTCGCACATCGAGGGCGACGGCCTCTCCCGTCATCAATTCCCGGTCGGCACTGTCGTCGACGGCTTCGATGCCGGTCACAGGGGATGCGGCCATGGCTATCATCTAAGCAGAATGGACCTCGACGCATACTCCGCCGCGCATCGCGATGACTGGGACCGCCTGGCCGCGCTCGGCAAGAAGCGCGCCTTCACCGGCGGAGAGGCAGACGAACTCATCGAGCGCTATCAGGCGGGCGCCACCCAGCTGTCGGCGATCAAGACCCAGGCGGGATCCACCGCGGAGGGGGATCGGCTCTCGATCCTGCTCTCGACCGCGCGGTTGCGCTTCACCGGTGCGGGGGTCAATGTCCTGTCGCAGATCCCCCGCTTCTTCGTGGTGCAGTTGCCCGCGGCCCTGTACCGGTTGCGCTGGCTGACCCTTGCGGTCGCCGTCGTCACGGCGGTGGTGGCTGGGTTGTATGCCTGGTGGACGCTGGGCGACCAGCAGGTGCTCGCGAATTTCGGGTCGGATGAGCAGCTGAAGCAGCTCGTCAACCATGACTTCGTCGACTATTACTCGTCCAACCCGGCGGCCTCGTTTACGGGACAGGTGTGGACGAACAACGCCTGGATCGCGGCGCAGTGCATCGCGTTCGGCATCGTCGGTCTCTACGTTCCGGTCATCATCCTGCAGAACGCCCAGAACATCGGGGTGACGGGTGCCGTGATGTTCGCCTATGGCAAGGGCGACGTGTTCTTCCTCTACATCGCGCCGCACGGTTTGCTCGAGCTGACGTCGATCTTCGTCGCCGCCGCGGCCGGCATCCGCATATTCTGGGCATGGATTGCGCCAGGCCATCGCACCCGCGGCCAGGCGCTCGCGGAGGACGGCCGTGCCCTGTTCGCCGTTGCGATCGGGCTCGTGCTCTCGTTGCTCGCCTCTGGCCTGATCGAGGGTTTCGTGACGCCCGCACCATGGCCATGGCCGGTCAAGATCGGCATCGGCGTGCTCGCGTTGGCCGGCTTCCTCACCTACATGCTCGTGCTCGGGCGGCGCGCGGTGCGCTCAGGCGCCACCGGCGATCTTGACGCGTTCGAGGCCGGAGCCAGGCGCATCGTCGCTGGCTGACTGCTGCGCGGGCACAACCAGCTGCCTGCCGGCACAAGAAATCCGCCGACCTGCGCGCCTGGAGAACCAGGCGCGCACGTCGGCGGAGCGGCGAGAGAGGGCTATGCCTTCTTGACGCCGTTGAAGATCCCCTTGAACGTTGCTCCAGCGATGATCGCGCCAAGGATCGGGGCGACGATCGACAGCCACAGCTGTCCAAGTGCGGTCGGTCCGCCGTAGATCGCGGTCGCAATCGAGCGGGCAGGGTTGAACGACCCGTTGGAAACGGGAATGGCGACGAGAGCGACGATCACCAGGGTGATGCCGATAGCGATCGGAGCCAGGGCTCCGGCCCCGCGCTCGTGGGTCGCACCCAGGATCACGAAGACGAACACGCCGGTCGTGAAAACCTCAACGAGCAGGACCGAGATGAACGGGAAGCCACCGGGCGAGAGCGGTCCCCAACCGGTCGATGCGAAGCCGCCCTTCTCCGCCATGGCGAGGAAGCCGTTCGGGCCGCCCGCGGCGATGAGCGCGAGCACCGTCGAGCCGAGAGCGCCACCGATGATCTCCGCAATGATGTATGGGACGACGTCCTTCCATGGGAATCGACCCGCGACGGCGAGACCAATGGTGACGGCCGGGTTGAAGTGACCACCGGACACGGGGCCGAAGGCGAATGCGCCGACCATGACGCTCAGGCCAAGGGCAAACGCGACGCCGAGGAAGCCGACACCAAGGCCTTTCCCGAAGCCTGCGTCGAAGGTGGCGGTCCCGATGACGCTGAAGACCAGCAGGAACGTACCTACGATCTCGGCGCCGAGACGGGCACGCATGCTGGGGACGCGTGCGGGGGCTGCGACGGTTTTAGCCGGAGATTCGGTCTCAGACATTGTTACTTTCTTCTTTCATCTTGGTGCGGTTGTGTGCCCACAAAGCCCTTGGCCCCCAAACGAGGGTCCACAGGTGGTGGAGCCCCCACGTGGGGGCCTAAATGACCTTATTGCCACACCGATTCATCACAGAAGCAAATCAGGCGTCTTGGAGTGAATTCATCAGCTTTTCCCATGATTGGCATGACCGATCGACAGGGATTACCGAAAATGACTCACTATGCATCAGAACTGATCGTCGCCATTTGTGGGAACGATCGATGACGATGTGTCAGAGACGGCCGGCGGCCTTGAGCGCGATGTAGCGGTCGGCAAGCGTTGGTGGAAGCGCCTCGGGCGAGCCGGTAACGACATCCCCGCCGAGCTGGCGCACGGCCGCGGACACCCGCGCAAGGTCGAGCAGCGAGCGTTCGGCGGCCGCTGCACGATAAACGCCCTCGCGGTTGCCACGCTCGGTCGTCGCAGCGAGCACGGCGGGATCCGTGACCGACGCAACGAGGACGGTGTGCCGTCGAGTGAGCTGGGGCAGGGCCGACAGGAGGCCCTGAGATGCGCCCGGTGCCTCGATCGAGGTGAGCAGAACGACGAGCGCGCGCTGGCTCGTGACCCCGCGGATCTGGCCAGGCACCGCGGACCAGTCCATCTCGATGAGCTCGGGCTCGATCACCGCCATCGTGTCGACCATACGTGAGAGCAGCTCTGCTCCCGCGGCGCCCTGCACGCGCCCGCGGACTCGACGGTCATAGGCGAGGACATCGACACGGTCGCCAGCTCTGGAGGCGAGCGCGGCGAGCAGCAGGGCCGCCTCGAACGCCGTGTCGATGCGTGGCTCGTCACTGATCCTGGCCGCGGAGGTCCGGCTCGTGTCGATCAGGATGACGATGCGCCGGTCGCGCTCCGGTCGCCAGGTGCGCACCATCACGCGCTGTCCAGCACCGGACGGGTCGTTGTTGCGCGCCGTGGCGCGCCAGTCGATGGAGCGGACGTCATCCCCGCGCACGTACTCCCTGAGCGAATCAAATTCGGTGCCCTGGCCGCGGATCATGGCGCTCGTGCGCCCGTCGAGTTCGCGCAATCTCGCGAGACGCGATGGCAGGTGCTTGCGGGAGTGGAATGGGGGCAGAACCCGGATGCGCCCGGGCGCGAGCAGGGTGGCCTGCCTCGCCCAGAGTCCGAGCGGTCCCCACGAGCGCAGCGTGACCTGTTCGACGCGGCGCTCGCCGCGGCGGGTTGGAGTGAGCGGAATCGAGACGAGCCGCCGCTCGCCCGCGGGAATGCGCACGGGCATCCGTGTCGCCGGGGCCCCGGCCGAGGGTTGCCAGCCGTCGCGGACCTTGCCCCGGAGAGTCCGCGTTCCCGAATTCGTGATGAACAATTCGCTCGTGACCGTTTCGCCCAGGCGCACGCGTGCCGGCAAGTCACGGGTCAGCGTGACGCGCCGTGGCGAGGCCGCGAGCATCAGGTCGATGATGCCGAGCACCACGACGTACGCGATCCACCCCAGCATGACAAGCGCGGCGCGATTGCCCTCGCCGCCCAACAAGACGATCGGGATCACGCCGAGCGCGACGAGTGCGACGAACCTGCCTGAGATGGTCATGGTCGTACGATCCGCTAGATCGGAACCTGGACCTGCTGCACAATCGAGTAGAGGATCGCGTCGACGGCGACTCCCTCGAGTTCTGCCTCCGGTCGCAACTGCACCCGGTGCCGCCAGGCGGGCAGCAGCATCGCCTGGACATGGTCCGGCGTGATCGCATCGTAGCCGGAGAGCCAGGCCCAGGCCTTTGCCGAGGCAAGCAGCGCCGTCGTGCCGCGCGGACTCACGCCGAGCTTGACGGATGGGCTGCGGCGAGTCGCCCGAGCGAGGTCGACGACGTAGGCGAGCACGTCCGGGCTCGCCCCGACGGATGCCACCGCCGCTTGTGCCGAGGCCAGCTCACGAGCGCCGAGCACGGGTGTGACACCGGCGCCGGCCAGGTCCCGCGGATTGAAGCCTGCCGCATGCCTGCGCAGGATCTCGACCTCGCTGTCACGCTCCGGCAGGTCGAGTGTCAGCTTGAGCAGGAATCGGTCCAGCTGCGCCTCCGGAAGCGTGTACGTGCCCTCGTACTCGATCGGGTTCTGGGTGGCGGCGACGATGAACGGTTCGGGCAGCGGCCTGCTCACTCCGTCGACGCTGACCTGGCGCTCTTCCATGGCCTCGAGGAGCGCGGACTGCGTCTTGGGTGGTGTGCGGTTGATCTCGTCGGCGAGCAGGATGTTCGTGAAGACGGGACCCTCGCGGAATTCGAATTCGCCGGCCTTCGCGTCGTAGACGAGTGAACCGGTCACGTCGCCTGGCATGAGGTCAGGTGTGAACTGCACCCGCTTGGTCTGGAGGCTCAGCGCGTGACTGAGCGAGCGCACGAGCAGAGTCTTGGCGACGCCAGGCACGCCCTCGAGGAGCACATGGCCGCGTGCGAGCAGGGCGATCATCAGACCCGTGACGGCGCCGTCCTGGCCGACGACGGCCTTGCCGACCTCCGTGCGCACCCTCGCGAGAGCCGCCCTCGACTCGTCCGGGCTGTGTGGCGCGGATGGCGCGAAGGCGCCGGTCGCCGCGGGAGTCGCGGTGGCAGGGATGTCTGTCATGGGTTCATTCTCCCGGTCTGTGGCCTGACCCGGGCGTGGTTGCGCGGGCGGTCGCGGTTTCAAGGTCGAGTAATTGGTCGGAAAGCCGGATGAGGTCGGCGTCGGAGTGAGGGACACCATCGAGCAGGATGCCGCGCACGGCGTGGCGGTCGCGGCCCGTCAGCGCGGCGACGGCATCCACTACCTCCGTGACGCTTGCCGTGCGCGGAAGGCCGGCGTGGCTGGCGAGGCGCGAGACTGCGCCGATGCGAAGGCCATCGATCGCGCGAAGCCGGCTGGAGGAGCGCTGGTAGAGTCGCGCCCTGCCTTCCATGGTTTCCCCCGCGCGGACGATCACGGGCAATTTTTCGATGACGAGCGGTCCGAAGCGGCGTCCCCGCCAGATGGCGGTCGCGAACGCGACGACCAGGAGAAGGACGATGACGGGCGTGACCCAGCCTGGAGTGAGTTCGGCGAGGCTGGGGGGACCCGTGACCGGGACGTCCGCAAGCGTCGGCAGGTACCAGACGAGGGAGGCATGCTCGCCGAGCAGGTTGAGCGCGAGCGCGGCGTTTCCCGCGCGCGTGATCCCGTCGTTGCTCAGGACGTCGGTCGAACCGAGGACGTGCACGGTCCTGCCAGCGCTCGTGGTCGTGACGAGTGCGAAGGCGTCGTTGCCCGCCGGGAAGCATCCGGTCGTCCCGACGCCTCCGACGCGATACGTCCTGGCGGGAGAGGAGATACTCCCCGCCTTGACTGCAGCCACAACCGGGCACTCGGCCGACAGTGTGTTTTTCGACGTCGGAGCCCCCGCCGCGCGCACACCGGGGGCGAGCACGGAGAGTTCCGCGAAGTCGGGATCGACCAGAACCATTGTCGCGGCGCTCCCGCGCAACTCGGCCAACCGCGTGCTGTCGAGGTACCCGGACGGATCGTAGACAAGGATGCTCGACCCGGGGCCGGCCGCGCTACTCGCCTCCTCGAGCGTCGACGCCTCCGTGACCGTCACGCCGTGCTGCCTGAGCACCTCGACGACGGCCTGCGCACCCTGGGGGGCCGGATTACTCGCACCGAGGTCGACGCCCCCGCCGGAGCCGCCCCCGACGACCAGTGTCACCACGACGGCGAACACCAGAGCGATCACGGCCAGGACGACCCAGAACAGTCCGCGCCGCGCGACCCGGCGCATCGTCGGCGTGGTCGCGGCGGTGGTCGCGCCCGTCGTCGTCCTGGCTGGCGCGGTGCCCGGCTCCGTGATCGTCATGCGTCCGCTCCCGCGACGATCTCGACGAGTGGCGTCGGCCGGGCAGCGCGCAGAGCCTGCTCGAGGCCGGCGATCTCCGCGTAGTCCGCTTCGGTTCCCGGCGCGTCGAGGTACCGAACGCCGTCAAAAACGGTGGCCGCGCGCACGAGGCGCGCACGCTCGTGCGGGAATGCCGCCGACGCGCGGAGGCCGAAATCGTGTGCAGTCGTGCCCGGGCTCACGGTCACGATGGTGCGCTCAGCGAGGCCCTTCGCAAGTGCGCGGAACAGCTCCTCGATCGCGAGCGTCCAGTCGCCGGCTGCAGCAGCCCTCTCCGCCTCCCTGCGTAGGATGGCGGCATCGCGGCGGTCATCCGCACCAAGGATCTCGCGGGTTGCCGCGCTCCGGCGATTCAGGCGCGGCATCCCGAAAATGAGGAAGGCTGCGACGAGCAGCGCGGCGACTGCGATCACGGCGACCGCGACAGGCACGCCGTCGATGCCTTTTCCAGGCGACGCGAAGAGCGAACCGAGCCAGTCCCGCACCGCCTGGGCGGCGAGGTCGAACCAGGTCGGTCTCGCCGCCTGGTACGAGGGCTTGGCGAGTTCATCGATAAGCCACTGCCGTGCCTCCGGTGCGTCCGGATCGACCGGAACATCACTGGCAGACAGCGCGGCGAGCGGGTTCATTCGGGAACGACGCCAGGTGCGGCAGCGGTGGATTGCGCCTGCTGCCTGGTCGTGGGCAGGTACGGGTCTGGCGCCTCGGCGCTCGCGGTTCCACGGGCCTCGACGAAGCGGACGAGGTCGAGGTCGAGGCCCTCTTTGCGCATCCGCAGGTCGATGTAGATGAGCGCGACGGTCGATGCCTGGACGACGGAGGTTGCGGCACCGATCACGACGTTGAACAGCAGGAGGACCGCGTAGCTTGCGATCGCCGTCGCGATGGCTCCGCCATTGGCATCGATCGTCCCGTTGGGTGCAATGAGCGTGACCGCGAACGAGTAGATGAATTGGAGAGGGGTAGTGACGATCCATGAGACGACGTTGACGATCAAGGCGACGAGAATCCATGCACCAAAGGTGCGCCAGAAATAGCCGCTGGTGAGCGACCAGGAACGGGCGATGGAGGCGCGGATCGTGGCTCGCTCCAGCACGATCAGGCAGGGCACGAGCAACGTCTTGGTGTACAGCCACGCGAACAGCACGATGCAACCGAGGGCGCCGAGAATGCCGACGACGACTCCGACCACGAGGCCGACGATCGGCCCAGAAGAGGCGAGCACGGTGACGAGCAGCGTGACGAGTCCGGCGAGCACGAGGACGACACCGACGAAAACTCCCGCGAGAATGAGCACCCACACGGTGAGTGTGCCAAGTCGCCTGCGAGCAAGGCGCCAGAGCGAGCGCATGGTGAGCTTCTCGCCGAGCGTCGCCCTCGCCACTTCGGTCACGATCACACCCTGCAGGAACGCGGATCCCACGATGCCCAGGGCGATGGGCACGAGTGCGGAGATGGCGATGCTCGCGATCGAGCCGGCCAGGACGGTGTCCCGTTCTGCCGCGTTCGCCATCCCTACTCGCGTGAGCGCGAACGCGGCGACTCCGCCGACCGCGACGAGGGACACCACGGCGGTCACGAGCTGGATGATGAGCGCACTGCCGAACGTTGCCTTCGGGTTGCGGCGGAGCACCTGGAACGGCGCCCCGATCAACGTGCCGAATGCCAGCGGTCGCAGTGGAATCAATCCGGGCTTCGGCGGGGGCGTCCAGCCGGGTCCAGCGCCGTACGGTGATCCTGGCTGGCCCTGCCAGCCGGGTCCGGTGGGGGGCTCCGGGGGAGGGACGGACCCTGGCGCGTACTCGCCGTATGCTGGCCGAGGCGGAGGCGCGCCGCCAGGGGGCTGCCAGTTCTGATCGTCGGTCACAGCAGCGCTCCTCGGTCGGGAATTCGGCATTGCACTCTCGTCACACCCATGCTGGCACACCGGATGCCGCGCGCACGGTATCTCTTCACGCCCTCGTGCGGGCGTCTCGACTACGCTTGACCAAGGAGTTCTCTGGCTTGTCGCGTGATGCGCGAAGCCCCGGGCGGGAAACGGGTTTATGAACGGTCGCATTCTGGTGGTCGACGATGACACCGCTCTTGCCGAAATGATTGGCATCGTGCTTCGCACGGAAGGGTTCGAGCCATACTTCTGTGAAGACGGGTCCCTCGCGCTGGACGCCTTCCACGACTCACAGCCCGACCTCGTGCTGCTCGACCTCATGCTGCCCGGCCTCGACGGGATCGAAGTGTGCGGCCGGATCCGGGCCGAGTCCGGCACGCCCATCATCATGCTCACCGCGAAGTCGGACACGGCGGATGTCGTCAAGGGGCTCGAATCCGGCGCGGACGACTATATGGTCAAGCCCTTCAACCCCAAGGAGCTTGTCGCGCGCATCCGCACCCGCCTTCGTCCTGCGCCACCGGCACCCGCGGCGGCCCAGCTGCGGATCGGTGACCTCGCGCTGGATGTCGCGGGCCACGAGGTCAAGCGAGGCGACGCCCGCATCAACCTCACCCCGCTCGAATTCGACCTCCTGCTCGCGCTGGCGTCGAAGCCGGCGCAGGTGTTCACTCGGGAGATGCTTCTCGAGCAGGTCTGGGGCTACCACTACAAGGCAGACACGCGGCTGGTCAATGTGCACGTGCAACGGCTCCGCGCCAAGGTTGAGGACGATCCGGACAACCCGAGAATCGTCATGACCGTGCGCGGTGTCGGTTACCGCGCCGGCGCAGTCGTCTAGGACGTCGTGGCGGGACCGAAGCGCTTCATTGAGGTCGACTGGCGAGACTGGCGATCGTGGCCGGCACGTCTCGCGCGGGTGTGGCGAACCTCGCTCCAGGTCAGGACCGTCGCCATCACGATGCTGCTCACGGGGCTCGCGATCCTTCTCACGGGGATGTATCTGTCGTACAGCGTGGGCGACAACCTCTACCAGCAGCGACTCGACCAGGCCCTGACGGATTCCAGCCGTGCAACGACGGCGGCGCAGAACCAGCTCAACGCGGCGGATGTCACCACCCCTGAGGCCGTCAAACACCTGCTCGATACCGCGCTCACCGCCGTCCAGACCTCGACGTCGAGCCGTCTTGTCGGCGCGTATCGCGTGCCGGGGCAGGACCCGTCCTTCGTCGCGCCCCTCGATTTCGCGAGCGTCTCGCTTGGCGGTGTCATCACGCCAGAGGTGCGCGCCGCCGTGCAAAAGGGCGGAGGCAAACAGTTCTATCAATCCGTCGCCCTGCCGACAAGCACGGGGGGTACGGATCCCGGTATCGTCGTCGGCTCCCAGCTCTCGCTCCCGACGGCGGGCCTGTACGAGCTCTACATCGGCTACGACCTCCGCGACGCGGAGACGACGCTGACCTTTGTGCAGGGGACGCTCCTGCTCTCGGGGCTTGCCCTCATCGTCCTGATCGGAGCCATCACCTGGGTGATCGTGCGCTTTGTCGTGACCCCGATCCGGGTCGCCGCCGAGACGAGCGAACGCCTGGCCGCCGGCGATCTTGAGGTGCGGATTCCGGAGAAGGGTGAGGACGTCTTCGCCTCGCTCGCCCACTCGTTCAATGGGATGGCCGACAGTCTTCAGCACCAGATCACCCAGCTCGCGATGCTGTCCCAGGTGCAGCAGCGGTTCGTATCGGATGTCTCCCATGAGCTTCGGACACCGCTCACGACGATTCGGCTCGCGGGGGACGTCATCTACGACCAGCGCGCGAGCTTCCCGCCGGCCACCGAGCGCACAGCGGAGCTCCTGCACACGCAGGTCGAGCGGTTTGACCTGCTGCTCTCCGATCTGCTCGAGATCAGCCGGTATGACGCGGGTTCCGTGGTTCTCGATCCGGAGGCCACCAATCTTGTGCGACTGGCCGAGGATGCGATCGACGCCATGTCGACGCTCGCCGACCAGAACGGCACGGAGCTCAGGCTGGAGGCGCCTGGCGGCTATTTCGTCGTCGACATGGATCCGCGTCGCATCCGTCGCATCGTTCGCAACCTGCTCGGCAACGCGATCGAGCATGGCGAGGGCAAGCCTGTCGTCGTCACGGTCGACAGCAACGAGAGTGCGGTCGCGCTCACGGTGCGCGACTACGGGTTGGGCATGAGCCGGCAGGAGGTCAGCCATGTGTTCGACCGCTTCTGGCGGGCGGATCCGTCGCGTCGGCGCACGATCGGCGGAACGGGTCTGGGACTCGCGATCTCGCTGGAAGACGCCACGGTTCACTCCGGATGGCTCCAGGTGTGGTCGAGGGAGGGCGAAGGCAGCTGCTTCCGGCTTACGCTGCCGCGGGTCGTGGGCGGGGAAATCGTCTCATCCCCGCTTCCGCTCCCGCCCCTCGATGCAGTGAACGGCGCCGAGACGGACAAGGAGGTGACGGCGTGACCGGCCGAATGAGGTTTTCCTCGCGGATGATTGCGATCGGTGCGGCGGTTGCGCTGTTGCTCAGCGGATGCGCCAGCATCCCCGACTCAGGGCAAGTTCGGCAGGGCGCGCCGATCACCAAGGCGAATGAGCCACTTGACCTCGACTTCAACCCGCTGCCCCCGACCAAGGGTGCGACCCAGGACGACATCCTGCACGGTTTCATCGATGCCGCATCCAGCCCGAAGAAGGGCTACGCGATTGCGCGGCAGTTCCTGGCGCCGCCCCTCGCGTCGCGATGGAACCCGGATGCGAGCGTCACGGTCGACCAGGGCTCCGGCCGCAGCTTCGGCCAGGTGGCGACCACGACGTGGCAGCTGAGCGTCGTGCCCGTTGCCGCAGTGGACGCCTCCGGTGGATACCAACAGCTCACCGCGGCTGCTCCCGTCACATTGAAATTCCAGTTCGTGAAGGTCAAGGGTGAATGGCGGATCTCCGCGGCGCCGGACGGAGTCGTGATTGACGCGTCGACGTTCAGCGCCGTTTTCAGCCCACGGACCCTTTACTACTACAGCCCGGGATACACCTACCTTGTGCCCGACCAGCGATGGTTCCCCACACGCGTCACGACGGCCGCGACGCGTGCGGTCAAGGCACTTCTCGCCGGCCCGTCTGCGTGGCTCGCCCAGGGTGCCGTTGTTTCGGCGTTCCCACCGGGCACGCAGCTCACTGTCGATGCCGTGACGACGACGTCGGGGGGGCAGGCTCAGGTCGATCTCAGCTCGGAAGCCACGCAGGCCGACCCCATCCGGTTGGAGCGCATGAAGCTCCAGCTGCAGCAGAGCCTCGGCACGCTCGCGCAGTCGGTGCAGATCTCTATCGACGGTGCGACCCAGACGATCGGGGACCTGACGGGCGCGAGCGCTCCGATCGTCGACCCGGCTGTCGGGAGCCAGCCGCTCGTCTACCGCGGCGGACCCTTCGGCTTCCTCACCGGCTCCTCCGGTTCGACGATCGCGAACATCGCCGGTATCTCGGACAAGATCGCGTCGCTGCAGCCTCCTGCAGTGGCGGCCGCGACGCTCACGGCGGACCACAGTGCGGCAGCGGTCCTGACTCCGAACGGCGTTTACTCCGTGCGCGCGACGGTAGCCGCCCCCGTCCTCGCCGATAACCGGCCGGGTCTCATAGCGCCCGCAATCGACAACAGCGGTTTTGTCTGGTCCGTGCCAGCCGGTGCACCCAATGCGGTGCGCGTAACCGGAGCGGACGGCCGGCAGGCTCTCGTGAAGACAAGCTGGACCAGCGCCACACAGATCGTCTCGCTCGCGGTGTCCCGCGACGGCACCCGCCTCATCGCCGTGCTGCGTACGGGGAACGATGTGTCGTTCGTGGCGGCGGGGATCATCCGGGGCGACAACGGTATCCCCACGATGCTCGGTGAGCCGCTGACGTTGAGTGTCGACCCGATGTCGACGCCCGTCTCGGCGGCATGGATCGACGAACTTGACGTGGTTGTGCTCGGCACGGCGGCGAACGGCGAAACGACCGTCGGGCAGCAGCAGCTCGGTGGCCAGTTCACGGCGACGAGCGGTCCGACGAACGGCGTGAATATCGTCGGCGCCGCTGGCGCTTCGCGTTACCTGGTGTTGTCGTCCGATGGGACCCTTCAAGCGCCATCCGGCACCGGGTGGCAGGTGAAGGCAGACAAGGTCGGTGCGCTCGGCACGCAGATGGGCCAACCGCAGTAGTCCCCAGCTCCCCCCGGGGAGATCCCTCCCCAGGTTCATGTCCGCCTCGCCCACACCTCGCCCTGGTGTGAAATGGTGGCCGCAATGGGACCTCGGCGGCACTCCTGTGACCAGCTTCGCGAGATCATTCGGCACCCTGCCATCCGTGAAGCGTGGTTCGACGCGCTCGCCGTGCTTGCCCCCACGAACTGCACGGGCTGCGGGGCCGCCGATCGGGCACTCTGCGATGCCTGCCGCGTGCACCTCTCCGCCGCACCTCGCTCGGTGCAGCTCAACTACTCGGTGCAGCTCAACCGCCTTGCCGGGCCGACGCCCCTCGTGGTGTGGTCGGCGCTGGACTATTCCGGAGTACCACGCAGCATTCTGCTCGCATTCAAGGACGGCTCTCGAACGGATGCCGCCCGGGCGCTGGCCAGGCCGCTCCGGTCCGCGCTCGCGGCGGCCCTCGCCGCCGCACCGGCGGGCCCGGCCGTCCGACTGGCCGTCATCCCGTCGACGCGAGCCGCGTTCCGGAGGCGCGGTTATCACCCCGTCGAGCTCGTGCTGGCGGCGGCGCGGCTGAGGGCGGAGCGCCCACTGCGCGTCGCCAGGCAGACGGCGGACCAGGCCGGCCTCGGCCTGGCTGCACGCGCAGAGAACCGCGCTGGATCACTGCGCGCCAGGCGGCAACTGCGCGGGAACGCCTACCTGATCGTCGACGACATCCTGACGACGGGCGCCACCCTCCTGGAGGCGCGCCGCGCAATCGAAGCTGCCGGGGGAGAGGTCAGGGGCGCCGTGACAATCGCCTACACCCGTCGGCGAAACCCCCAATGAGCACCCACGGAGAGTCCAGTGGTGAGCCAGAGGAGATACTCAGCTACGGCTGGTGACTTCTTGGCTGTCGCGCACTAGCGTAGGTGAAAAGGCGTGGATGACTCGCCCTTCGTGATCCGGGCGGTTGGCACGTCAGATCAGGAGGTCGTCATGGAAATCAGCATCATCGGACGCAACCTAGGGATCACCGATCGCTTTCGCGAATATGCGACGGAGAAGGCCGCAAAGGTCTCCCATCTCGCTGACCGCGCACTTTCACTTGAAATCAAGGTCAGCCGCCATAACGAGAAGTTGGGCGGCCACAATGGCGACGATCGAGTCGAATTGACTCTCGTCGGCCCTGGCGCTGTTGTTCGCGCAGAAGCAACGGGCATGGACAAGTACGCGGCCTTCGACGTGGCGATCGCCCGTCTGCTCGAGCGGGTACGCCGGGCCAAGGACCGCAGGAAAGTGCATCGCGGGCAGCATCGCCCGACCTCCCTGCGCGAAGCCAGCACAGGGGGATTCAGCGTTGTGGACATCACGCCGGCGCCGGTTGCTGTGCTCGACCAGGTGCGTACCGGCGAGATTCCCGTGGTCACGGCCGAGGAGCCGACCGAACCCGACGTGGACGAGGATGAGTACTGCCCCGTGGTGATCCGCAAGAAGGTGTTCGCCTCGGTGCCGATGAGCGTCGATGATGCGTTGTACTACATGGAGCTCGTCGGCCACGACTTCTACCTGTTCATCGACCACGAGACCGACCGCCCGAGCGTCGTCTACCGGCGCAAGGGCTGGGACTACGGCGTGATCGTCCTGGACGCGGACGCGGACGAATTGCAGGAGGTCGCGACGGCGAGCCGCAAGGTCAGCCGCTGAACAAGTAGCATTGCTATAGTTGCCGGCTGCGGTCGGTTGCTCACCCGTGCGTCCGATCGGACGACAGGCGCTTGTGCGCCCAGACAATAGTGGAGTGCATCCGTGGCCTCAGTTCTGGAAAAGGTTCTTCGAGTTGGGGAAGGGCGCGTCCTCCGCCGGCTCGAAGCGTATGCCAAGGCCGTCAACGCGCTGGAAGAGGACTTCCAGCACCTCAGCGATGAAGACCTCAAGCACGAGACCGTCGAGCTGCGCGAGCGTTACAGCAACGGCGAGTCGCTCGACGACTTGCTGCCGGAGGCGTTCGCTGCCGTTCGCGAGGCATCCGTTCGCACCCTGGGCCTTAGGCACTTCGACGTGCAGATCATGGGCGGCGCCGCGCTGCATCTCGGCAACATCGCCGAGATGAAGACCGGTGAGGGTAAGACGCTCGTCGCAACGACCGCCGCATACCTCAACGCGATCGCAAGCCGCGGTGTGCACGTCGTGACGGTCAATGACTACCTCGCGAGCTACCAGAGTGAGCTCATGGGCCGCGTGTTCCGTGCGCTCGGAATGTCGACCGGTGTGATTCTCGCCGGCCAGACACCCGAGGAGCGGCGTGAGCAGTACGCGGCCGACATCACGTACGGCACCAACAACGAATTCGGGTTCGACTACCTGCGCGACAACATGGCGTGGCAGGCGAGCGACATGGTGCAGCGGGGCCATTTCTTCGCGATCGTCGACGAGGTCGACTCGATCCTGATCGACGAAGCACGTACGCCGCTCATCATCTCCGGGCCGGCATCCGGTGAGGCGAACCGCTGGTTCAACGAGTTCGCAAGCCTCGCGACCCGACTGGAGCCGGAGGTCGACTACGAGGTCGACGAGAAGAAGCGCACCGTCGGTGTGCTCGAGTCCGGCATTGAGAAGGTCGAGGACTACCTCGGCATCGATAACCTCTACGAGTCGGCCAACACGCCACTCATCTCCTTCCTCAACAACGCGATCAAGGCGAACGCGCTGTTCAAGAAGGACAAGGATTACGTCGTGATGAACGGCGAGGTGCTCATCGTCGATGAGCACACCGGCCGCATCCTGATGGGCCGCCGATACAACGAGGGCATCCACCAGGCCATCGAGGCCAAGGAGGGCGTCGCCGTCAAGGCCGAAAACCAGACGCTTGCGACCGTGACCCTGCAGAACTACTTCCGGCTGTACAAGAAGATCTCGGGGATGACCGGTACCGCCGAGACCGAGGCGGCCGAATTCATGAGCACATACAAGCTCGGCGTTGTTGCGATCCCGACCAACAAGCCCATGCAGCGCAAGGACCAATCCGACCTCGTCTACAAGAACGAGGAGGCCAAGTTCGCCCAGGTCGTGGAAGACATCGTCAAGCGTCACGAGAGTGGCCAGCCCGTGCTTGTCGGAACGACGAGCGTCGAGAAGAGCGAGTACCTCTCGCGTCTGCTCGCCAAGAAGGGCGTTCGCCACGAGGTCCTCAACGCCAAGAACCATGCGCGCGAGGCGGCGATCGTGGCCCAGGCCGGTCGTCTCGGTTCGGTGACGGTTGCCACCAACATGGCCGGTCGTGGAACCGACGTCATGCTCGGCGGCAACGCCGAGTTCCTCGCGGTCGCGGCGATGAACGCGCGCGGACTTTCGCCCATCGACACTCCGGACGAGTACGAGGCGGCGTGGGACGATGTCTTCGACGAGGTGAAGAAGACGGTCGCGGAGGAAGCCGAGAAAGTCGTGGCGGCCGGTGGCCTGTATGTGCTCGGCACCGAACGCCACGAGTCCCGCCGAATCGACAACCAGCTTCGCGGTCGTAGCGGCCGCCAGGGCGACCCGGGGGAGAGCAGGTTCTACCTGTCGCTCACGGATGACCTCATGCGGCTCTTCAACGCCGGTGCGGCCGAGAGCCTGATGGGTCGCGGCAATGTGCCGGACGACCTCGCCATCGAGTCCAAAGTCGTCAGCC
>JAUZGC010000215.1 GCA_030840105.1 Microbacteriaceae bacterium | reverse complement strand
TGCTCGTCGTCATCATGGCCGCATACTCGCTCGTTCTCGACTTCGACTTCATCAAGCAGGGTGTCGCCAACCGCAGCCCGCGCGCCTACGGCTGGACCGGGGCGTTCGGGATCATGGTCACGGTCGTCTGGCTGTACCTCGAAATCCTGCGGATGTTCGCGATCGCGCGCAACTAGCGCCGACGACCGAACGAGCGCCGGTTCCGAACGCGCGCCGGTTACGAAGGAAGGGCCGCCCATCGGGCGGCCCTTCCTTCGTGCCTCAGCGGCTACTCCCACTCGATCGGTCCCGGCGGCTTCGACGTGACGTCGAGCACGACCCGGTTGACCCCGGCCACCTCGTTGGTGATGCGGTTCGAGATCCTGGCCAGGAGGTCGTATGGCAGGCGCGTCCAGTCCGCCGTCATCGCATCCTCGCTCGAAACCGGGCGGAGAACGATGGGATGCCCATAGGTGCGGCCATCGCCCTGAACGCCGACCGAGCGCACGTCCGCGAGGAGCACGACCGGGCACTGCCAGATCTCGTTGTCGAGTCCGGCGGCGGTCAGTTCGGAGCGCACGATGGCATCCGCTTCACGCAACAGGTCGAGGCGCTCGGCCGTGACCTCGCCGACGATCCGGATGCCGAGCCCAGGACCAGGGAACGGCTGGCGTCCCACGATCGCCTCCGGCAGCCCCAGCTCGCGGCCGATCGCGCGCACCTCGTCCTTGAACAGGGTCCGCAGCGGCTCGACGAGCTCGAACTGCAGGTCCTCGGGGAGTCCGCCGACGTTGTGGTGGCTCTTGATGTTGGCCGTGCCCGTGCCGCCGCCGGATTCGACGACGTCCGGGTAGAGCGTGCCCTGCACGAGATAGCGGATGGGGTCGCCATCCGCCGCCGCCTCTGCGATGAGGTCGACCTGCGCCTTCTCGAACGTTCTGATGAATTCGCGCCCGATGATCTTGCGCTTCGTCTCGGGGTCGCTCACGCCCGCGAGCGCATCCAGGAACTGAGCCTCTGCGTCGATCGTGACCAGGCGAACGCCTGTCGCGGCCACGTAGTCCTCCTCGACCTGGCGACGCTCGTCCTGGCGCAGCAGGCCATGGTCGACGAAGACGCAGACGAGCTGGTCGCCGACGGCCTTGTGCACGAGGGCAGCGGCCACGGCCGAGTCGACACCGCCGGAGAGCCCGCAGATCACCTTGCCCGTGCCCACCTGTGCCCGGATCGCCGCGACCTGGTCAGCAATGACGTTGTCGCTGTTCCAGTCGGCTGGGATGCCGGCCGCCCGGTGCAGGAAGTTCTCGAGGACGCGCTGGCCGAACTCGGTGTGCTTGACCTCGGGGTGCCACTGCACGCCGTACAGGCGCCTCTCGCCGTCCTCGAACGCCGCGACGGGCGTGGATGCGCTGGACGCGAGCACAGAGAAGCCTTCCGGCGCGCGCGACACCGAATCCCCATGGCTCATCCAGGTCGTCTGCTCCGACGGCTGGCCGTTCAGGAGCACGCCGCCGTCGGCGACCGTGACATCCGTTGCCCCGTACTCACGCTGGCCCGTGTGAGCGACTTCGCCACCGAGTGCGGTCGCCATCACCTGGAAGCCGTAACAGATGCCGAGCACGGGGATTCCGAGTTCGAGGATGCCGCGGTCGAGCTGCGGCGCGCCTTGCTCGTACACGCTCGACGGGCCGCCGGAGAGCACGATGCCGGCTGGGCGCTTCTCGGCAACCTCTGCCGCCGTGATCGTGTGCGGCACGATCTCCGAGTACACGCTCGCCTCGCGCACGCGACGCGCGATCAGCTGGGCGTACTGTGCGCCGAAATCGACGACGAGAACCGGGCCGTGCCCCGTGTTCGACTGCTCCGTGCTGTTCGACTGCTCCGTGCTATTCGACTGCTCCGTGCTAATGGGATGCCTCCACGAGGGTCGATTCGTCGGCCGAATGGCTCACCAGGTACGCCTTCACCTGCCGGTTGATCCGGGCTTCGACGAAGAACGACAGGAACGGGATGACGCCACCGAGGGCGATCGTCACGAAACGCACGGCGTTCCATCGCATCAGGCTCCAGAGCCGGAAGTCGGAGAAGAGGTACAGCACGTACAGCCAGCCGTGCGCGATCAGGATGCCTGTGCTCACGTCGACTCCCGTCGGCGCCACGACGGAGGTGATGGGCACGAAGGTGACGACACCGTAGTTGCTGAATGCGTACAACTGGTAGCCCATGCCGTACTTGACGATCATCTCCACGCACAGGAGCAACAGCATGATGCCGGTGATGTATGCACACACTTGGTAGAGCTTGAGCGAGCTCCGGATCTTCGGGAAGTCTTCGGGCTTGGGTGCGAGGGCCATGCGACTAGTTTACGGTCCCGCGGTCGAGCGGCTGCCCGCTGGACAGCGACGACAGCTGCAGGCGTTCCTCGTCTTCTTTCTCCTTGGCATCCTTCACCACGCGGTACCAGAAGAACACGGCGAAGCCGGCGAACACCGCCCATTCTGCCGCGTAGAAGATGTTGAGCCAGTTGACGGTCTGCTGCTGGATCGGCGGCGGTGAGTCGATCGCAACGAGCCCGGCGGGCGGGGTCTTCTCCACGACGTAGGCCTCGTAGACAACGGTGTGGTCGACACCGGTCCAGAGGTTGTACAGCGCGGCGACCGACATGTCCTTCATGACGTTCGGATCGCCCTTGGGGTCGGGCACTTCTGGCGCCTCGGTCGGCAGGAGCCGTCCGACGATGGTCTGCTCGGTGGGGGGCTCATTGGCGAGGCGCGCCATCACGGAGGTGGCAGTCGCCTTGTCGGCCGCCCATCCACGAGCCACCGCGAGTGCGACGGGCGAGCCGTTGGCATCCGCGCCGGACACCGTCGCGTGCGCGACGACCCAGTATCCGGCGACGCCCTTATTGAGGCGACCCTGGAGCAACTCGTAGTCGGTCGGGCTGAACGACGCCGTGACGGTCACGAGCTGGCCGGTCACCGCGTCACGGATCGGTCCAGACGGCTTGGCGGCGCTCGCGAGCGGTACGACCGACTCGGTTTGCGTCTCCGCCACGGTTCCGGAGTCGATGGCGCGGGCCAGCTGCCACTGGCCGAGCCAGGCGAACCCTGCGGCGAGCGCGAGTGCGAGGAACAGGGCGGCGATCCAGCGCGGGCGCAACATCATGCGAAACAGAGTCGTCTCGACGCTGCTGGTGTTCTCGGTAATCGTCACTCCTGCTTTCGGTCACCATCGGTGTCTGGCTGTTGCATCGACTGCTCGACCACGCGGTCGATGGCGTGCTTTGTCTCGGCATCCGATCCGGATCCCGGTTCTGCGGTCGCAGCCTCCACAAGGGCGATCTCCTCATCGAGCATCGGGTCGCGCCGCTGCGAGCGCGGCCTCTTCTTGGTGCGGAGGATCACTGCTCCAATCCTCTCCGAATTTCCTGAGAGAAGCGGACCGAGAACAGCCATGATGAGCACGTACAGGCCCGCGAACGACTCGAGACGCACATCCAGCCCTGCTCCGATCGCGAGCGTCGCCAGGATGAGCGTGAACTCGCCCCGGTTCATCAGGATAGCTGCTGCGTTGATGCCGGCCTGAGCGCCGAGCTTGTGCAGCCACGACACGAGCTGCCCGGCGGCGATGTTGAGCAGGACCGTCATCAGCACTGCGAGCAGGACGATGCCGATCACACGCGGGAATTCCGCGACGTTGAGCACCAGCCCGAAGTTGAGGAAGAAGAACGCGGCGAACACGTCGCGCAGCGGAACGGCGACGCGCTCGATCCTGGACCGGTACCGGCTCGCCGCCAGGACCAGGCCGATCAGGAAGGCGCCGATCGCGGTCGTCACCCCGATCAGCTCGCCGATCCCGGCGAAGAGCACGACGAGCCCGAAGAACAGGATCGTGAACAACTCGTCGTCCTTTGTGCGGATGACCCGCGACACGACGCGCCCGCCCCAGCGGGCGATCGAGAACATGATGACGAGGAACAGGAAAGCCACCGTGAGCTGCACCACGATCGGCCACGGCTCGGTCTTCCCGCTCAGGACAACAGAGACGATCGCGAGGTAGACCGCGATGAAGATGTCGCCGACGACCGTCACGCCGAGGATCATCGGGGTCTCGGCGTTGGCCAGTCGACGCAGCTCGATCAGCAGCTTGGTGATGATCGCGCTCGAGGATGTCCCGGTCATGCCGGCGATCACGAGGGCTTCGCGCGTGCCCCAGCCCACCATGATGCCGAACAGGAACCCAACGCCGACGTTGAGGATGACGTACGAGCCGCCCGAGATCAGGAGGGTACGCGCGTCGCCGAAGAACTCGTCCTGGTCGAATTCAAGGCCGAGGCTGAACAGCAGCAGGATGAGCCCGAAGATCGCGATGAGCTCGATGTAGCCCGCGTTGACGTTCAGCGGGAACCAATGGGTCTGGGGACTCGCGAGCAGGCCGACGAGCATGTAGATGGGAATCGCGGGGAGACCCACCAGCTTGCCGAGCCGCCCCAGGACGTATGCAACGATCAGGAGCAGGCCGAGAACGATGAGGTCTTCGCCGAGATGCATGGCTATCCCCCGGGCGGCGCGTCGTCTGCCGAGTCGACCGAAGCCTTGGCTGGGAGTTCTCCGGTGCGGAAGAAGTGGAACGCCTTGGCGACCTTGTCCGGCGATCCGGCGACGACGAGCGTGTCTCCGGGGAACACCTTGAAGTCCGGGGCGGGGGCAGGGCTCGCCGAGTCGCCTCGAACGACCGCGACGTCGGTGAGACCGACCAGGCCGCGATCGGTCGGATTGCCGAGCTGCTGGCCGGCGATGTAGTCGTCGTAGTCGACCGTGAACCAGTCGATGCTGAGCCCCGGAATCTGGTCGAGCGCGGTAAGGGATTCGGTGATCTGCGTTCCACCGAGCAACTCGGCCAGGGTGTGCGCCTCGTCCTCGTTCAGGCGGAGGGAGACTTTGGTGACATCCGCACCATCGCCATCGTCGGAGAACGTGATCAGATCGCTGTGCCCGGAGCGGTGGGCGATCACGCCGACCTTGCCGCCGTCATCCGTGACGAAGGTGTGCAGCACACCGACCCCGGGAAGTTTGACCCGCCGAACGTCCACCATCGTCACGTCTCCAAAGAATTGGGGCAGTGCCCCAATCTTACCGAACCGGTATCGGGCGGCCCTGGGGTGATCTCACGCGCCGTCGGCGCCGACGACATCGGGCGCCTCGAGGCGGATCCGGTCTGCGGATGCGTCATCCGGCTGCTCCTGGCTGGCCCGCTCGGCCGCCACCCGCTCCACGTAGAAGGTCACCTCGCGCTCCTCGCGCGCGGCGTCCCAGCCGAGCACGCCGGCCATGAGCTTCGCGGCGACCGGAGCGGCGGACACCCCGCGATCCCAGGCCTCGATCGAGATCCGCGTACGCCGGGCGAGCACGTCGTCGAGGTGCAGTGCGCCCTCGTGCGATGCCGCATAGACGACCTCGGCGGCCAGGTAGTCGTCGGCTCCCGGAAGCGGTTCGGCGAGCTGCGGCTGCTTGTGGATGAGCTCGAGCAGTTCCTCCGCGAGCGTGCCGTAGCGGTTGAGCAGGTGTTCGATCCTGGCCGGGTGCAGCCCGTTCCTGGCCGCGATCCTGGCCCGCTTGTTCCAGGCCGCCTGGTAGCCCTCCGCCCCGACCAGCGAGATCTCCTGCGTCGTGCTGGCCGGGATCTTGCCGTCGAGGGCATCGACGGCGGCGTCGATCGCGTCCTTCGCCATGACCCGGTACGTCGTCCACTTGCCGCCCGCGATGACCACGAGACCAGGCACGGAATGGGCGACGAGATGCTCGCGGGACAGCTTCGAGGTCTGGTCGGACTCGCCGGCGAGCAGCGGTCGCAGCCCCGCATAGACACCTTCGACATCCTCGCGTGTCAGCGGCACGCTGAGCACGGAGTTGACGTGCTCGAGCAGATAGTCGATGTCCGCGGCGGTCGCCGCAGGATGCGCCTTGTCCAGATTCCAGTCCGTGTCGGTCGTGCCGATGAGCCAGTGCCTGCCCCACGGAATCACGAAGAGCACGCTCTTCTCCGTGCGCAACAAAAGTCCCATCCGCGACTGGAACCGGTCGCGCGGAACCACGAGGTGCACCCCCTTGGACGCGCGCACCTTGAACTGGCCGCGCTCGCCCACCATGGCCTGGGTGTCATCCGTCCACACGCCCGTGGCGTTCACGACCTGCTTCGCCCGAATCTCGAATCGTTCGCCGGTGTGCAAGTCGTGCGCATTCACGCCGACCACGCGCTCACCGACCTTGATGAAGCCTTCGACCCGTACCCGGCTGGCGACGTGCGCGCCGTAATGCGCGGCGGTGCGCACGAGGTTGGCGACGTAGCGCGCGTCATCCACCTGCGCGTCGTAGTAGGTGATGCCGCCGACCAGCGCACCATCGGCGAGGCTCGGGATCGCCTTCTGCACCTGCCGCTTGGAGAGGTGGCGATGGCGCGGAACCCCGGGCGGGCGCCCGCCCGAGTACGAGAAGATGTCGTAGAGCAGCATCCCGGCACCGACGTAGGCACGCTCGATGAAGCGTCGCTTGAGCGGATACAGGAAGCGCACCGGCTTGACCAGGTGCGGCGCGATGCGCTGCAGCAGGAGTCCGCGTTCGATGAGTGCCTCGCGCACGAGGCGGAAGTCGAGCTGTTCGAGATAGCGGATGCCGCCATGAACGAGCTTGGACGACCTGCTCGAAGTGCCGGACGCCCAGTCACGCGCCTCGACGAGGCCGACGTTCAAGCCGCGAGTGACGGCATCCAGTGCGCTGCCCGTGCCGACGATGCCGCCGCCCACGACGAGCACATCAAGCTCGACCTCTTTGAGCGCCTTGACCGCGGCCGAACGCTCGGCAGGACCCAGCCTGGACGGGTACGAGACCGACTCCTTCGCCATGCCCTTCCCTTCCGGCCGGACCCGCGGGCCGGGCCGATTGCGTCTAGCCGATTGCGATCGAGTCGATCGCGTTCGGGCCGATTGTGTCTAGTGCGAGCCGTACGGCGCGAGCACGACCTCGATGCGCTGGAACTCCTTGAGGTCCGAGTATCCCGTCGTAGCCATCGAACGGCGCAGCGCACCGACCAGGTTCGCGGTGCCCTCCGCGACGGGGGACGGACCGTAGAGGATGTCTTCGAGCGGCGCAATCTGGCCGACCTGCACGCGATTGCCGCGCGGGAACTGGGCGTGGTACGCCTCGGCGCCCCAGTGCCAGCCCTGGCCGGGCGCATCCGTCGCACGGGCAAGCGTCGAGCCGAGCATGACCGCGTCCGCGCCACAGGCGATCGCCTTGACGATGTCGCCGGAGTGACCCAGCCCGCCGTCGGCGATGACGTGTACGTAGCGGCCGCCGGACTCATCCAGATAGTCACGGCGAGCGCCAGCGACATCCGCCACCGCGGTTGCCATCGGGGCGTGGATGCCGAGCGTCGCGCGCGTGGTCGACGCGGCTCCACCGCCGAACCCGACGAGCACGCCAGCCGCGCCCGTGCGCATCAGGTGCAACGCCGCCGTGTACGTGGCAGCACCACCGACGATGACGGGGACGTCGAGCTCGTAGATGAACTTCTTGAGGTTGAGCGGCTCGAGCTTCTTCGACACGTGCTCGGCCGACACGGTCGTGCCACGAATGACGAAGATGTCGACGCCCGCCTCGATCACCGTCTTGTAGAGCTCCTGCGTCCGCTGTGGCGACAGGGCGCCCGCGACCGTCACACCGCCCGCACGGATCTCGGCCAGGCGTGCCGTGACAAGTTCGGGCTTGATCGGCTCGGAGTAGATCTGCTGCATGCGCGCCGTCGCCTTCTCGGCGGGCAACTCACGGATCTCGGCGAGCATGGGCTCCGGGTCGTCGTAGCGCGTCCAGAGGCCCTCGAGATCGAGCACACCGAGGCCCCCGAGCTGGCCCATCATGATGGCCGTGGTGGGTGATACGACCGAGTCCATCGGCGCGGCGATGAACGGGATGGAGAACTGGTACGCGTCGATCGACCAGGTGACCGAGACATCCTCCGGGTCGCGTGTGCGACGGCTCGGCACCACTGCGACATCGTCAAAAGCGTAGACGCGGCGGGCACGCTTGGCACGCCCGATCTCAATCTCCATACTCACTGTGCCAGTCTAGGGGCCCCACTTACGGCATGCTGGATGCGTGATCGAGGTACACGCCGAGCCAATGCAGTCGCTGCGGGAACGCACGAGCGAGAAGTGGCGCGCGTATCCGGAAGACGTCATTCCCCTCTTTGTGGCCGAGATGGACTATCCGCTCGCCGAGCCGATCGCCGAGGCGCTGACCGCGGCGGTGCGCCGCTCCGACACCGGATACGCGTGGTCGTCTGGCGACCTGCCGAAGGCGTTCGCCGGCTTTGCCGAGCGCCGCTGGGGCTGGCAGGTCGATCCCGCACAGGTCACAACGACGGCGGATGTGGCCGTCGTCATCGTCGAGGCACTGCGCCTGGCCATCCGGCCGGGCGACGGCGTGGTCATCAACCCTCCTGTCTATCCGCCGTTCTTCGACGTCATTCCCGAAGCAGGCGGCCGCGTCGTCGAGGTCCCGATGCTGCGGGATGCCGCTTCTGCCAGCGGCTGGTCCCTCGACCTCGATGGACTCGAGCGCGCGTTCGCAGCCGGCGCCCGCGCCTACCTGCTGTGCAATCCGCACAACCCGCTCGGGCATCCGCACCCCGCCGACCAGCTCGCCGCCGTCGCCGACCTGGCCGCCCGCTACGACGTCACGGTCGTGAGTGACGAGATCCACGCCGCGCTCACCCTCAGCGACGGCGTCTTCACGCCATTCCTCAGCGTTTCGGATCCCGCACGCGAGTACGGCATCGCCGCAGAATCGGCGAGCAAGGCGTGGAACCTCGCGGGCCTCAAATGCGCGATGTTCGTCACGGCGAGCGAGCGGATGTCGCGCCTCGTCGCATCCCTCCCCGAGGGTGTGCGGTACCGCACCGGCCTGTTCGGCCAGATCGCAAGCACGGTCGCCTTCGCGGAGGGCGAGGAGTGGCTGGATGGCGCGATCCGTTCGCTCGAACGCAACCGCGACGCACTCACGACGTTGCTCGCCGACAAGCTTCCCGGCGTCGGATACGCCGCGCCGCGCGCGAGCTACCTCGCCTGGCTCGACTTCCGCGCGCTGGGCTGGGGCGACGACCCGAGCATCCGCGCGCTGGAGAGTGGTCGTGTCGCGCTGAGCTCCGGCCCGATGTTCGGGACGCCGGGCGCGGGTTTCGCGCGCCTGAACTTCGCCTGTTCCCCCGATGTGCTCAGCGAGGCCGTCGACCGCCTGGCCGGCGCGAACTAGCCGCGGTAGTTGGGCGCCTCGACGACCATCTGGATGTCGTGCGGGTGCGACTCCTTGAGCCCGGCCGCGGTGATGCGCACGAACTTGCCGCGCTCCTTGAGCTCGGGGATCGTGCGGGCACCCACGTAGAACATCGACTGCCGCAGGCCGCCGAGCAGCTGGTATGCGACGACGGAGAGCGGTCCGCGATACGGAACCTGGCCCTCAATACCCTCGGCGATGAGCTGCTCGTCGCTGGGGACATCCGCCTGGAAATAGCGGTCCCGCGAGTACGAGGTCTTGGTTCCGCGGGTCTGCATCGCGCCGAGCGAACCCATGCCGCGGTACTTCTTGAACTGCTTGCCGTTGACGAAGACGAGCTCGCCAGGAGACTCGTCCGTTCCGGCGAGCAGCGAGCCGAGCATGACCGTGTCAGCACCGGCGACGAGAGCCTTGGCGATGTCGCCCGAGTACTGCAGGCCGCCGTCCGCGATGAGGGGAACTCCCGCGGCACGGGCCGCGTGTGAGGCCTCGTACACGGCGGTCACCTGCGGGACGCCCACGCCGGACACCACGCGCGTCGTGCAGATCGAGCCAGGCCCGACGCCGACCTTGATCGCGTCTGCACCCGCTTCGATCAGAGCCTGGGCACCGCTGCGGGTTGCCACGTTGCCGCCGATCACGTCAACGTGCGCGGCCGCCGGGTCGCTCTTCAGTCGACGGATGATGTCGAGCACGCCCGCGCTGTCTCCGTTGGCCGTGTCGACCACGATGAGGTCGACGCCCGCGTCGACCAGCGTCATGGCGCGATCCCACGCGTCGCCGAAGAATCCGATGGCCGCACCGACCCGCAGGCGGCCTTCGTCATCCTTGGTCGCGTTCGGGTACTTCTCGCTCTTGTCGAAGTCCTTGACGGTGATAAGGCCACGCAGCTTGCCCGACTCGTCGACAAGCGGGAGCTTCTCGATCTTGTGCTGAGCGAAGATGGCGACAGCCGCATCCGGGTCGATTCCGACCGGAGCCGTGATGAGGGGCTGGCGCGTCATCACGTCGCGTACCCGCGTCGTCGTCATCTCGAACTGGGAGACGAAACGCATGTCGCGGTTGGTGATGATGCCGACGAGCGTGCCGTCGGCCTCGACTACGGGAAGGCCGCTGACGCGGAACTGACCGCAGAGCGCGTCCACTTCGGCGACGGTCGCGTCCGGTGAGGTCGTCACGGGATTGGTGATCATGCCCGACTCCGAGCGCTTGACCTTGTCGACGTGCGCGGCCTGGTCTTCGATCGAGAGATTGCGGTGCACGATGCCGATGCCGCCCTGGCGTGCCATCGCAACGGCCATGCGCGACTCGGTCACCGTGTCCATGGCGGAGGAGAGCAGGGGCGCCGCGACCGTGATCCGCTTGGTCAGACGCGACGACGTGTCGGCCTCACTGGGGATGACGTCCGTATGGTTCGGAAGTAGCATCACGTCGTCGTACGTGAGTCCGATGAAACCGAAAGGATCGTGCTGATCCATGTCACCCCTTATGCGTCGTGGTGTGCGGGTCATCCGCCCGCCATCAGCGCCGCGGATATTCAATGTTAACGGGTGAAGGCGGCGACTATTCCACGGTCGAAACGACAGCCGCGACAGACGCGTTCGAGGCCCGCCGCGAACCCCTCGCCGCGACGATCATGTCGACGGTGAGGATCAGCAGCGCGAGCCACACGATGCCGAACCCGATCCAGCGCTCGGCCGGCATTGCTTCGTGCAGGATTACGACGCCGAAGAAGAACTGGATGAACGGGGCGAAGTACTGGATGAATCCCATGTAGATCAGCGGCAGGCGACGCGAGGCGGAGGCGAAGAAGAGCAGCGGAACCACGGTCACGACGCCGGAGGCCACCATCAAGACCGTGTGCCACACGCTGATCGTGCCGATCGTGACGCCGACGGTTGCCCCGACGACGACCAGCTGCACGATGGCGACCGGCGTGAGCCACATGGTCTCCAGCGTGAGCCCGGAGATGGCATCCACCGAACCGCCGACGCGTTTTTTGATGAGACCGTAGAACCCGAACGAGAACGCGACGAGGAAGGCGATCCACGGCAGGGATCCGTAGCCCACGGCGAGCACGACCACCGCGACGATGCTGACGGCCACCGCCACCCATTGGGCGACGCGAAGTCGCTCGCGCTGCACGAGAACACCGAGAAACACCGTGACGACAGGGTTGATGAAGTAGCCGAGCGCCGCCTCGACGACGTTGCCCGTCACGGTGGCGAACACGTAGGTCTGCCAGTTGACATAGATGAACGCGCCGGCGAGACCCATGGTGAGCAGCACGCGCGGGTTGGTCAGGATCGCCCCGAAGGCGCGCCACGCGCGCGTCACCGTGAGCAGGATCGCGCAGAACACCAGCGAGAACAGCACGCGCCAGCCGACGATCTCGAACGCGCTTGCCGGTGCGAGTGACAGGAAGTAGACCGGCAGGATGCCCCACAGCACGTACGCGGAGACGGCAAAGATCAGGCCGGAACGATGGCGCTCGGTGAGCGGCTTGGACGCGACTGTCACGGGCTGCTCGGTTCCACTGTCAGGCACTCGAGAGATCATACGCGGTCGCGGGAACGCTGCGGGAACGCAGAAGCGCCGGGCATGCAGAAGGCCCGGATGCGTAATGCATCCGGGCCTTCAGAGTGCTTGTCGTTAGCGAACGACCACTGCGAGAACGTCGCGCGCGGAAAGGACGAGGAGGTCCTCACCACCGAACTTGACCTCGGTTCCGCCGTACTTGGAGTAGATCACCTTGTCGCCGACGGCAACGTCGAGCGGGATGCGGTTGCCGTTGTCGTCGATGCGACCGGGTCCAACAGCGACGACCTCGCCCTCCTGGGGCTTCTCCTTAGCGGTGTCCGGGATGACCAGGCCGGAAGCAGTGGTCTGCTCAGCCTCGACCTGCTTGATAACGATGCGATCCTCGAGCGGCTTGATGGAGACCGACACGTTTGACCTCTTTCTTGACTAAAGACTGGAGTTAGCACACTCACACCGAGAGTGCTAAGTCGAGTTTAGGGCTTGGTCTGGCACTCACGCAACGTGAGTGCAAGCTCGATAGCGAGCCCGTCGAAAAGCCCGCCGTGGGCTACCGTGGGGACATGGAAAGGTCGGAGCTGGTCGAACTGTTGTCGCCAGAGGGGCTTCGCCTGCTCGACTCCCTCCCCCCGTACACATCAACGGACAGTGTCATGCGCACGGTGAGCGACCTGCGCAAGGCGGGGCATCCGGCCGGCCTCGTCGCGACTGTGCTCACACAGTCCAAGCTGCGCTCGAAGGCGGAGGCCAAGTTCGGCGACTTCGCGAGCCGCATGCTCTTCACGGAGGCCGGACTCGAGCAGGCAACCCGATTGCGCGTGGCGGCCATGCATGCCGGCCGGTTCAGCACGGCGGGCCTGCGTCGGGTCGCCGATCTCGGCTGCGGCATCGGCTGCGATGCCATGGCCATGGCCGCCATCGACCTCGACGTGACGGCGGTGGATGCCGACGAAGTGACCGCGACGATCGCAAGCTACAACCTCGCCCCCTTCGCCAATGCGCGCGTGCTGCATGGAACCGCCGAGACCTCGGACCTCAGCACCGTGGATGCCGCCTTCCTCGACCCGGCGCGGCGCACGTCCGGGCACAGCGACACCGCCCGGCTGACTGATCCGAGCGACTATTCGCCGTCGCTGGAGTTCGTCTTCGGTCTCGCCAAGCGCCTCCCCGTTGGCGTCAAGCTCGGCCCTGGCCTCGATCGCGACCTCATCCCGACCGACGCGGAAGCCCAGTGGATCTCCGTCGACGGCCAGCTCGTGGAGATGGGGCTGTGGTTCGGCGCTCTCGCGAGGCCGGGCATCCGACGCGCCGCGCTCGTTCTCGGCGCCAGAGGAACGGACGAGCTTACGGCTGATGCCGACAGTGCGGATGCCGAGGTCGGACCGCTTGGCGAGTACCTCTATGAACCGGATGGCGCGGTCATCCGGGCCCGTCTGATCGGCGACCTCGCACGCGACCTGGACGCCCGGATGCTGAGCGAGGGCATCGCCTATCTCACCGCCGACGCGCCCGTCGCGACACCGTTCGCAACGGGATTCCGCGTGCTGGAGACGCTTCCCGTGCATGAGCGCGACCTCAAGCGCGCGCTGCGCGAGCGCGGCATCGGCACGCTCGAGATCAAGAAACGGGGCGTGGATGTCGACCCCGCCACCCTCCGCAAGCGGCTGTCCCTGAGCGGCCAGGAGAGCGCGACTCTCGTGCTCACCCGCGTCCATGGCCGGCACAGCGCGCTCCTCGTCGAGCGCATCTGATCGCGACATCCGCTGCACCGCGCAGCGCTCGCTCCACAGAAAACGGGCCACCCTCACCGAGAGTGGCCCGTCCTGTGAGCGCGCCTACC
>JAUZGC010000266.1 GCA_030840105.1 Microbacteriaceae bacterium | reverse complement strand
TCCACCCCCTCGCGCTCTGGATAGCCTTCCTGCTTGTCCATCTGCTCCTGGGCTACCTGTGCCTGCGCGGCCCCGGTATGCCCTTCGGTGACGTCTACCTCGTCTACAAGCCGTGGGCATTACTCGCGCAGTCCGGGTCGCAGGTCGTGGGCATCCAAACGGATTGGGTGTACCCGATCGGTGCGCTCGTGCCGATCGTCGCGCCGCTCATCTTCGGGGCGAAGCTGTACACGGGCAGCTGGCTGATGATGATCCTCGTGCTGGATGCTGCGGCATTCGCGATCCTGACGATCGGCCGTCACCGCCGCAATCTGATCGCCGCCTGGTGGTGGGTCGGTTTCCTCCTCCTGCTCGGCCCGATCGCCCTCGCCCGTCTCGACTCGGTCTCGGTTCCCCTCGTGATCATCGCCCTGCTCTGGCTGGGCCTGCGGGAGCGCCTTGCGGCCGTTCTCATCACCATCGCGACGTGGATCAAAGTGTGGCCGGCCGCGATCCTCCTGAGTGTGTTCGTTGCGTTGCGGTCGCGCTGGCGTGTGCTCGGCGCGATCGTCGGCACGAGCCTCGTGATCGTGATCCTGGCGCTGACCTTCGGCAGCGGTGCCCATGTTCTGAGCTTCATCACCATGCAGACCACGCGCGGCTTGCAGATCGAAGCACCCATCAGCGTTCCCTGGATGTGGGAGGCCGCCTTCCACGTCCCGGGCAGCTTCGTCTACTACGACCGCACACTCCTGACGTTCCAAGTGGCGGGGCCGGGAAGCGAGACGGCAAGCTCGCTCATGACCCCTTTGCTGGCAGTGGCCGTGATCGCTGTCCTGCTCATCGGCGTGCGTGCCGTGCGCCACCATGCTCCGGTTGCGCGCATGCTGCCGGCGCTGACGCTCGCACTCGTCGCGACCCTCATCGCGTTCAACAAGGTCGGCTCGCCGCAGTACATCACCTGGCTCGCTGCGCCCGTCCTTCTCGGACTTGTGTACCAGGGCAGGGCGTTCCGCACACCGGCCGTCCTGGTCGCCGTGACGGCGGCGCTCACCCAGGCCTTCTACCCGTACCTGTATGACTTGATCCTCACCGTCAATCCAGTCATGCTGCTGGTGTTGACGGCGCGCAATCTCCTGCTTTTCGTCATTCTCGGCTGGGCGCTCATGGCACTGTGGCAGAGCGCCACGGCCGGGGACCGGCACGAGCCGGAGCCGGCGCCAGCCGCGGTGTGGCCATTCGCCGCGGCCACTGAAGCAAAGGAGTAAGGCTCATGCTGGTTGCATTTTCTGTTGCCCCGAGCGGGGGAGAGGCGCCGGATGCCTCCGTTCACGACGCCGTCGCGGCGGCCGTGAAGGTCGTCAGGGATTCCGGGCTGCCCAACCACACGGACGCGATGTTCACGACCATCGAGGGCGAGTGGGACGAGGTGTTCGATGTCGTCAAGCGCGCGACGGATGCCGTGGGCGCGTTCGGCACGCGCGTTTCGCTCGTGCTCAAGGCCGACATCCGCCCCGGTCGCACCGGTGAACTCGCCGGCAAGGTGGACCGCCTCGAGGCCGCCATCGCCGCGCAAGCGAAGAGTTTGTAGGGCACGTATCGAATCGATTCGAGTTTGGCGGGCCGAGGCCGTAGTCTAGGAGGGTGAGTTCCCGTATCGACGGGCCGACGCAGTTGTCGTCGGCCCGTATTTTTTTTGCCCTCCTCGCCCTCGCGATGGGGGGATTTGGCATCGGCGCGACCGAGTTCGCTGCGATGGGCCTGCTGCCGAACATGGCGCACGACCTGCTCCCGAGCTTGTATGCGGCGTCCCCGACCGACGCCAATGCGCAGGCCTCCTGGATCATCGCTGCCTACGCGCTGGGCGTCGTCGTTGGGGCGCCGACGATTGCGGTCCTCACCGCGCGCTGGTCACGCAAGACGCTCCTGATCTCGCTGGTGGTTGCATTCACCCTTGGCACGATCGCCTCCGCGCTCGCGCCGACCTTCGGGCTCGTCATGGTGGCACGCTTCGTCAGTGCGCTGCCGCATGGCGCGTATTTCGGCATTGCCTCCCTCGTCGCGGCGAAGCTCATGGGCCCGGGGAAGCGGGGACAGGGCGTCGCCATCGTGTTGGGCGGACTCACAATTTCCAACATCATCGGCGTTCCACTGATTACCTGGCTCGGTGAGAACCACGGCTGGCGCGTGGCCTACTTCGCCGTCGCCGGTATCTTCGCGCTCACCTGCGTCGCCATCTCGGTGCTCGTTCCCGCGCAGGAGGCCGACCCAGCGGCAAGCATGGTCAGGGAGCTCAGGGCATTCGGGCGACCCCAGGTCTGGCTCGCCCTCGCGATCGGCGCGATCGGCTTCGGCGGCTTGTTCGCGGTCTACAGCTACGTTGCTCCTATCGTCACGAACATCACGAGACTGCCTGCAGGCATGGTTCCCCTCGTTCTCGTCCTTGTCGGCATCGGCATGACCGTCGGGAACTTCGTCGGCGGCTGGGGAGCCGACCGCAACCTCAAGCGATCCATGTTCGTCTTCTTCGGGACACTTCTGGCCGGCCTGGTGGGCCTCGCCCTCACCGCGCACACACTTGTCGGGCTGCTTGTCTTCCTCTTCGTGGTTGCGGCTTCGTGTTCGGCGCTCTCACCGGCCATCCAGACCCGGATCATGGATGTCGCCAGCGACAGCCAGTCGATTGCAGCAGCGCTCAACCACTCAGCGCTCAATATCGCCAACGCATTGGGCGCGTACCTGGGTGGAGCGACCATCGCCGCAGGGCTCGGCTACATATCGCCGGTCTGGGTGGGAGCGATCCTCGGTCTCGCGGGTGTGGGACTCGCCGCGTTCAGCTTCCGCGTCGAGCGCCGCAACGCTCGGCGCGCGCCGGAAGGCAGCCTCCCGGTGAACGCGCCGGTCGAACGCGTACCCATGCTGGTCGAGTAGCTGTGTTGGTCGAGTAGCTGTGTTGGTCGAGTAGCGACCACAGCGGCGCCACTCAACCGGCACGCGCAGCTAGTCGCCCTGGAGCAGGATCCCGTCGTGGATGGCGCGCTTGCGGAGCGCGACTTTGGTGCCGACGTCGTAGCCCGCGACACGGTACTTCTCGCGAATCCGCTTGAGGTAGCTCTTCGCCGTCTCGTCGGAGATGCCGAGCTGAAACGCGACGGCCTTGACCGGCTCGCCAGCACCGTACAGCGCCATCACCCGGCGCTCCTGCGCGCTGAGTTTCGGTGCGCCGCCGACATCGCCGGCGTTCAGCGCCAGATCCAGTTCGGCCGAGATGAAGGATTCGCCCTTCGTCGCCGCGCGGATTGCTTCGACGATCATTTCGGCATCCTCGCTCTTGACCAGGTATCCGAGCGCCCCCGCCGCGAGTGCTTCGCGGACGACGGCCGGTTCGGAGTACGTGCTCATGAGTACGGTTCGAACACCGGTGGTCTTGAGTGTCGAGATCTTCAAAGAGATCGGGATGTTGTCCTTGAGGTCGAGGTCAAGGAGGACGACGTCGACCGGGAACTCGGGGTGCGTTAGAAGCTCTGGCCAGGTGGTGACAGCCGCAACCATTCGTATGTCGTTCGCGGCATTGCGGATCCACTCGGTCAAAGCACCGAGCAGCATCTTGTGGTCATCAACAATGGCAATGCGGATGGGGTGCCCTTGCTCGCTCACGTGTGGCCTTTCTTTACAAATGTCGGTAGTCGCCCGCGTCGACTACTGGTCAGCCGGATTGTCGACCACGCAATCGATCTTTATCCGAAGCGCGGATCCCGTTGAGGACTCGACGTACCGTCCAACTCTTCTTATAGCTTGCCACGTCGCAGGGTCTACCCTGCTTCGCGGCACACCCGTCGTCGAAATCGTGATGGGGATGCTTATGCGCGTCATCGGCTCGTGCGGATTGCTTCGGTCGCCGCGCGTGATGGTC
>JAUZGC010000263.1 GCA_030840105.1 Microbacteriaceae bacterium | reverse complement strand
ACGTCGCAGGGTCTACCCTGCTTCGCGGCACACCCGTCGCCGAAATCGTGATGGGGATGCTTATGCGCGTCATCTGCTCGTGCGGATTGCTTCGGTCGCCGCGCGCGATCGTCAGCTGCAGGCTCTGGGCCTGGCTTTGGCCCTGCCTGACCGGGTCGCTGATGAGCAGCCAGACGGCAGAAAGCAGGCCGTCGCGCTGTTGGGGGCCGAGGAGGCCGGCCAGGCCGTCGGGGTCCGTCACCGTCACGACGGGCCCCAGGAATGTCGATTCGGAGACCGCGTGATAGAGCCAGGTCTCCCGTCTGCCTTCGATCAGGTGCAAGCGGAGTTCGGTGGCGAGGGATGCCGCCGCCGACGCGGTCTTGGAATCGAGCGGCAGCGTGGCGCGGCCGGTCGCGACGCTTTCGAGAAGGCGCTCGGCATCCAGGTCGAGCCGAGCAAGCTCTTCCGAAGCGAGCATTCCGACCGCGAACCGCGGGGCATCCACGGTGCTCTGCACCTGGGCACGGTCGAGCTCGAGTTGCACAATGACGCGCATCGAGCGCACGAGCTTGACGCCGAGTACCGGGGGAGCAACCGCGAGGGCAAGCGTGACGATTGCGGGGCCGAGCGCATACGCGTCGCTCTGTCCGCGGAGCACGAATGTCACGGCGAGGATGATGCCGAGAACCGCGGCAGCGATGAGGATGTCCCGGCTGCCATGCAGCGTCACGAGGAGGAGAAGGGCCGATCCGACGGCAATCGCGGCCGTGGGCATGGACGTGCCCCTGCCCCAGGACCCGGCGACGTCGAGCACGACGACGACCGCCCAGATCGTGAGGATGGCGTAGAACGCCCAGACCGGTACGCGTTCGCCGAACCGCCAGCGCGTGACCTGTGCCGCAACAGCAGTGATGAGCAGGATGCACCATGCCGCGGTCGACAAGCCGATCGCCGGATGATCGCCCAGATGGATCAGGAACATTATCAGCTGGTAGATGATGAGGACGTATGCGGCAAGGTCGAAGCCGTACCCAAGGCGGGCGATGCCCAGAGTCTCATGATCGCTCTCGCGTGGCGCCTGCGGGTTCATTTAGGCACCTCCAGTACGACGGTCGTCCCGGATCCGGGGGAAGAAAACAAGCGTGCGTTGCCTCCGACGTCACGCAGCCGCGCCACAATGGACTCGGTGAAACCGAGCCGCCCAGACTCGATCGAACCGATCTCGAAGCCGCGGCCCGCGTCGGTGACCATCGCGCGCACAGTTTCGTCGTCATCCGTGATCGTGACGTGCGCCTCGCTCACACCGGCATGTCGGCGCACATTCTCGAGGCATTCGGCGAGGGCGAGCAGGAAGGCGTCGAGGATGTGGCTTGGTAGCAGGACCTGGCCCGTGCCGTGCCAATTCACCTCGAGCCCCATCCTGCGGAAGCGTTGCTTGACCGATTCGAGCGTGTTCCCGAGGGTGGATTCCTGAACCGGCTTGAGCTTGTAGTCACCTGAGGCAGCGGGGTTCGGACTGAAGCCGAGCCGGAGCTGGCGAAGGAGCGCGGCATCTTCGCCGGCCTGCTCTCGCAAGGCGATGGCACCCACTCCGACGCCCGAGTGGGCCAGGAGTGTCAATGTCGCGAGTACGGTGTCGTGCAACAGCCGCGCCCCCTGGCGTCGTTGCGCCTCGGTTTCACTCGCGTGGCGTTCGACACGGTAGGCGCGGCTCATGTTCGTGATGCGCTTGAGCGTCTCGGGCACAGTGCGGGCGAGCCAGAGTCCTGTGATGGCGGTTGCACCCCACCCGGCAATCGTCAGCGCGAGAGGTTCGGTAGTGGGGGATCCCGTGACGATCAGCGTGGTCAAGGCAGTAGCAACCGACACGATGAATGTGCCGAGGAGGAGAACCAGGCGCCAGGGCTTCGTGACCAGGAGGATCGAAACGGTACCGACCGCGCCCCCGGCAAGAATGCCCACAGCGCTCTGCAGGGCAGGGTTCAGCGGCTCACCTGGCACCATCAGCAGGAGGACAAGTGTGAGACAGAGCACGACGATCGCGACGATCCAGGGCAGCGGGCGAGGCCGCGCGAGCCGGAACTGTGCGAAGCAGATCGCCACGACGATGGGCAGAAACGCCAGGTAGAGCCCCATCGGGAGCGCCCGCGGGGTGCTCAGGCACAGCAGTGCGGTAGCGGTTGCGGTCAGGCCAACATCTCTCGCGGTGCTTCCGAGCAACCGATCACGCTCCTTGAGGATGCGTGTCATGCGTACCCTTCTGCTAGTTGCTGAGCAGGCGGCGTACCTCTCGACTGACGATGACGTCTTCGATGAGAAATCCGTCGTGCCCGAAACTCGACTCTATTACCACTGGGGCCGTGCCGTCGATGTTACCGGGGAGATGTGCCGCGATCACGACCTGTCCCTCGACCGGGAACAGGCGGTCGCTGTCGATGCCGAGCACGAGCGCGCGTGCCGTCGCGCGGGCGAGTGCGGCATCCACACCCCCGCGATCGCGGCCGATGTCGTGGGAGTTCATTGCCTCGACCAGGGTCACGTAGCTGTTCGCGTCGAACCGCCGCGAGAACTTGTTGCCGTGGAAGTCGAGGTACGACTCGACGGCGAAGCGGCCGCCCTCGCCGAGCGGGCTGATTTCGCTCTGCCAGCTTCGCTGGAACCGATCGTTGAGTTCGCTCGGGCTGCGGTAGTTGAGCAATGCCATGCGTCGCGCGAGGGCGAGACCGCGGTGCGGCCCGTCGCCAGCCTTCGCCTCGTAATAGTGGCCGGAGCGGAATAGAGGGTCGGTGCGGATCGCCTCGATCTGCACGGAGTTGAGCGCGATCTGGTCGGCCGTCGAATCCGGGGGAGCGGCGATCACGGCGACCCGCTCGACGCGCTCGGGGTAGCTGACGGCCCACTCGAGGGACTGCATTCCGCCCATCGAGCCGCCGATGACGGCGGCCCAGCGCTCGATGCCGATCACGTCCGAGAATGCGGCCTGCGCGGCCACCTGGTCGCGAATCGTCGTAAACGGGAAGCGGGGACCCCACTCGTAGCCGTCCGGTGCGAGCGAGGCCGGCCCGGTCGAGCCCTGGCAGCCGCCGAGCATGTTCGGCGCGACCACGAACCAGGTGTCGGTGTCGATGGCCTTGCCTGGCCCGACCATGCCGTTCCACCAACCGGAGGTCGAATGTCCGGGGCCGGGCGCTCCCATCACGTGGCTGTCCCCGGTCAGCGCGTGCAGGACGAGGATGGCGTTGTCACGCGCGGGGGAAAGCTCGCCCCAGGTCTCGTATGCGATGCGGACATGTGGCAGCGATTCGCCGCTCTCGAATTCGAAGGCGCCGATTCCCGCGAACTGCCGATTGCCGACCGGGTCGCTCTCCCGCCATGCCCCACTCGCGGCAGGCTTGCCGAGCAGCGACCGCACCTGCGCGTCGGTGATGAAACTCGACGGCACGGTGTCTGCGGATGTCTGCCACTCCATACTGGTAATTCTGCCCGGCGCCGGAGGGCGGTTCGCACATGTTACGGACAGCTTGCTGTGCTGGATCTAAAGTGCCGGTTGAGTAGCGAGCGATCGTGCTACTCAACCAGCACAGCGCTAGACGCGGGCGGCCTCCGCGACGGCCCGTGCAGCCGCAAGGCCACCCTCGAGGTCCGCCTTGAGGTCCGCGATGTTCTCGAGCCCAACCGAGAGCCGTACGAGACCCGGGGTCACGCCACCCGTGAGCTGCTGCTCCGGGGTCAGCTGCGAGTGTGTCGTCGAGGCGGGGTGGATGACGAGGCTGCGCACGTCGCCGATGTTGGCGAGGTGGCTGAACAGCGAGAGGTTGTCGACGAGTGCGCGGCCGGCATCCACACCGCCCTTGAGCTCGAAGGAGAGGACAGCACCGACGCCCTTGGGCGCATACCTGTTCGCCGTCGCGTACCACGGGCTCGAGGGGAGGCCGGAATAGTTGACGGAGGCGACATCCGGGTGGCCTTCGAGGAACTCCGCGATCTCCTGGGCGTTCTGCACGTGGCGCTCGACTCGGAGCGACAACGTCTCGATGCCCTGAATGAGCTGCCACGCGCTCGCCGGGGCGATCGAGGAGCCGAGGTCGCGCAGCAGCTGCACGCGGGCCTTGATGATGTACGCGAGCGCGTCGCCGACAGCGCTGGTGTAGCTCGCACCGTGGTACGACGGGTCCGGCTCGGTCAGGCCGGGGAACTTCTCGACGTTCTTCGACCACTCGAAGGTTCCGCCGTCGACGAGCACGCCACCGATGACCGCACCGTGCCCACCGAGGAACTTGGTCGCGGAGTGGACGACGATGTCGGCCCCGTGCTCGAACGGACGGATCAGGTACGGGGTCGCGATCGTGTTGTCCACGATGAGCGGAATCCCGGCCTCGTGGGCGACATCCGCGACAGTGCGGATATCGAGCACGTTGATCTGCGGGTTTCCGATGGTCTCGGCGAAGAACAGCTTGGTATTCGGGCGCACGGCGCGGCGCCACTCGTCGGCGTCATCCTGGTTCTCAACAAAGGTCGTCTCGATGCCGAGCTTTGCCAGCGTGTACTTGAACAGGTTGTACGTGCCACCGTAGATCGAACTCGAGGAGACGATGTGGTCACCGGCCTGAGCGATGTTGAGTACGGCGAACGTCTCCGCTGCCTGGCCGGATGCCACGAGCAGTGCGCCCGTTCCGCCCTCGAGCGCGGCGACGCGCTCTTCGACCACGGCCTGGGTCGGGTTCTGGATGCGCGTGTAGATGTTGCCGAATTCGGCCAGGGCGAACAGGTTCTTGGCGTGCTCGGCGCTCTTGAAGACGTAGGACGTGGTCTGGTAGATCGGCGTCGCGCGCGCGTTGGTCACGGGGTCCGGTGCGGCGCCCGTGTGGATCTGCTTGGTTTCGAACTGCCAGTTGGTGGCGTCAGTCATGAGATGCTCCCGGGTTCGTCGATTCGCCAATTTCTGGCTGTCGTGTGCGTGCTGCCCTGAATGAGGATAAGCCCGCTTCCTCCGAGGATAGGCAGCGCCCCTGTGGCTGGCAATGAGCTTTGCAATACGGCGTAACCGGCTGATCTGGCAGATCCGCCTTCCGGGATCGGGAAAGATAGACGTCATGACGGCAAGACGAGTTGTAGTAACGGGTGCGAGTTCAGGGATTGGTGCGGCGACTGTTCGGTTGTTCCGTTCCCACGGCTGGGACGTGGTGGGCGTCGCCCGCCGCGCGGACCGGCTCGAGGCGCTCGCGGGCGAGACGGGGGCATCCGTATTCGTCGCCGATCTGACGAAGCAGGGTGACGTGGACGCCTTGCGCGACCACCTCGAGGCAACCGGCCCGATCCACGCACTCGTGAACAATGCGGGCGGCGCGCTCGGACTCGAAAGCGTTGAGGATTCCGCGATCGACGACTGGGCCTGGATGTATGAAATCAACGTCATCGCGGTCAAGCGCGTGACGAGCGCACTGCTACCGCTGCTGCGCGCCGGCGCTGTGTCTGGCGGCCATGCAGACATCATCAACGTGACATCGATCGCCGGGCATGTCGCATACGTCGGTGGCGGCGGATACAACGCGGCCAAGTTTGCGGCGCATGCCATGACCGAGGTCCTGCGGCTCGAACTCAACGGTGAACCCATCCGCGTTCTCGAGGTGGCGCCTGGCATGGTCGCGACCGAGGAGTTCTCACTCGTGCGCTTCGGCGGCGATCGCGCGCGCGCTGATGCCGTCTACGAGGATGTCCCCAACCCGCTCACCGCGGAGGACATCGCACAGACCATCGTGAGCACCCTCGAGCTGCCAGGGCATGTCAACCTCGACTTGATCATCGTCAAGCCTGTCGCGCAGGCCGCGACGTACCGACTGCACAAGGGTCCACTCTCGGTGCGTGGCGCTGGCGCGTGAGGCATGGCCATGCACCCAGTTGGGGGTGCTAGCCGTGCGCGGACCGACCTCGATACGGTAGTCGGATGGCGATTGACGTTGACACCTTCGAGCGCGCGGCTCCTGCCGTGAGCGAACGCGAGATCCTGGGTTGGCTGGAGTTCGGAGAAGCGGCCAGGCACCTCGCATCCGAAGTCGTGGAAAGTGGATACGAACCCGATCTGGTGATCGCGATTGCGCGTGGTGGCCTGCTGCTTGCCGGTGCCGTCGCATACGCACTCGACGTCAAGTCGTGCGGCGCGCTCAACGTCGAGTTCTACACCGGCGTCAACGAGCGGCTGCCGGCACCCGTCGTGCTGCCCCCCCTGCTTGACGACGCTGCTGTCAACGGCAAGCGCGTACTGCTCGTGGACGACGTGTCCGACTCGGGGCACACACTCGCCATGGCCGTCGACCTCATGCGGGCAAACGGGGCCGAGGTGCGCACGGTGTGCCTGTACACCAAGCCCCGCACCATCCTCACGCCTGATCACTACTGGCGCAGGAGCGCACGCTGGATCACCTTCCCGTGGTCCGCGCTGCCGCCGGTGACCGCTTCGGTCTAGGCGAGGTCCATGGCTCCGACGTGGTTAGCGGGCCCGGGGTGGGCGGACCCGGCGTGGGTGGGCGCCCTCGCTCCCGTCGCCGACCGGCTCGCAGCGATGGATGCCTTCCTCACGGCCGAGACGGAAGCAGGCCGGGGCTACCTTCCCGACGAAGCCAACGTTCTCCGGGCATTTGGTTATCCGCTCGCCGACGTGCGCGTTCTCATCGTGGGGCAGGATCCATACCCGACGCGCGGCCATCCCATCGGGCTGTCCTTCGCCGTGGAGCGGCACGTGCGGCCGCTGCCGCGCAGCCTCCAGAACATCTACCGGGAACTGCGCAGCGATCTCGGGATCGAGACGCCGGATCATGGCGACTTGACCGGCTGGGCCGAACATGGTGTCATGCTGCTCAACCGCGTGCTGACGGTGCAACCGGGGCACCCCGGATCACACCGCGGCAAGGGCTGGGAGCAGGTGACCGAGCTCGCGATTCGCACCCTCGTCGCACGCCAGGAACCGCTCGTCGCGATCCTGTGGGGGAAGGATGCCGAGAGCCTGCGCCCGCTGCTCGGGCCGACGCCGGTGATCGCCTCCGCGCATCCGAGCCCACTCTCTGCGAGCCGCGGCTTCTTCGGTTCGCGACCGTTCTCCCGCGCGAACGCTGTGCTGGAGAGCATGGGGGCCCGGTCCGTGGACTGGTCGCTCGCGCCCTGACCCAGGTACCCCGCGAGCAAACGGTATCCTTGAGGTGTGCTTGAGGAGGAATACCAGCCGCGCCGCGAACTGCCGCGCCACCTGCGCAAACCGCCGGAAACCGAGGCTGCGTTCGAGTATTCGATCCGAGATGCGGTTTCGGCCGACCTCCCGTACGTGCGCGAGATCTACAACCACTATGTGGCGAACAGCACGGTCACCTTCGACGAGGATGCCATGACGCTGCGTGAGTGGAAGTCCAAGTTCGCTTACCTCAACAAGCTCGGCATGCCGTTCATCGTCGCGGCATCGCCGAACGGCCAGATCCTCGGCTACGCGCTGGTTTCGCCGTGGAAGCAGAAGAAGGCGTACCGCTTCACCGTCGAGAACTCGATCTATCTGGGTGCGGCATCCACCGGCAAGGGTCTGGGGCCTGTGCTCATGGGCGAGTTGATCGAGAAGTCGAAGGCCGCCGGCCTCAAGGAGATGATCGCGGTCATCGCAGACAAGGGCGCAGAGGCGTCGATCAAGATGCACGAGGACTTCGGGTTCACCGAGATCGGGCGCATGGGCAGGGTCGGCTTCAAGTTCGACCGCTGGCTCGGCACGATCCTGCTGCAGAAGTCGCTCAAGTAACGGCTGCGCCGGAACGGGCACTTTCGCGGCGGACCCGGCGTGCGCGGCCCGCGTGGATGCGCTCGGCGATGTTCGATGGAATGGCCGGTCTGGGGTAGTCGAGGAAATGTCAGTGGTTGCCGGTTGACTGGTGTCATGGAAGCTACGCCCGACCTGCTGGATCGGTCGCCTGCTGTGCCGACGGGCGCGGCTTCGATTCCTTCTTCGATCCCGCCAACGATCGGGGCTGCAATACCTTCTTCCACCCCTATGACGATCCAGGCGGTGGTTGCCGATACCGTGTCGGAGATGATCGATGCGGTCGTCGCTCTCGACCGGATGGCGTCGGGTATCCGGGGCTTTCAGGCCCAGTTGCTTGATCAGGTTCGCCGGGTGAGCGGTTTGGGGTCGATCGGCAGCAGATCCCAGGGGGCCGCCGGTCGGGGTATGGAGCTTCGG
>JAUZGC010000261.1 GCA_030840105.1 Microbacteriaceae bacterium | reverse complement strand
GGTCTCGATACACTCGCTGCGCGCGTTACTCGACCAACACAGGGCAACAGAAACGGGCTGCAACGCTCGATCGCGCTGCAGCCCGTCCAGAATCGGCCTCGGTCAGTTGACCTCGTTGGGGTCAGCTCCGACACGACCCGCGCTCTCGAGCGCCGTGATCGAGGCGACCTCGGCATCCGTGAGTTCGAAGTCGAAAACGTCGAGGTTCTCGGCCATGCGCTCGCGACGGTTCGACTTCGGGAACACGATGAAGCCGGACTGCAGGTGCCAGCGAATGACGACCTGCGCGGGCGTCTTGCCGTGCGCCTCGGCCGCAGCGGTGATAACGGGCAGCTCGAGGAGCGGGTACTTACCCTGTCCGAGCGGACCCCACGACTCGATCTGGATGCCGTGCTCACGCGAGTACGCGGTGACAGCCGGCTGCTGGTGCGCAGGGTGCAGCTCGATCTGGTTGACCACAGGCACGACACCGGTCTCGGCGAGCACCTTCTCGAGCTGTGGAACGAGGAAGTTCGAGACACCGATGGACTTCGCACGACCGGACTCGGCGATCTTCTCGAGAGCCTTCCACGCCTGAACGTAGGTCTCGCGCTGCGGCAGCGGCCAGTGGATCAGGTACAGGTCGACGTAGTCGAGGCCGAGCTTGTCGAGGCTCTCGTCGAATGCAGCCGGTGCGTCCGTCTGGCGATCGTTCCAGAGCTTCGTCGTGACATACAGCTCCTCACGCGGGATTCCGGATGCGGCGAGCGCCTGGCCGACGCCGACCTCGTTGCCGTAGATGGCAGCCGTGTCGATGTGGCGGTAGCCGACTTCGAGGGCGTCGGTCACGATGCGCGTGGTCTCTTCCGGGTCGACCTTGAAGACCCCGAAGCCCAGCTGCGGGATCGTGGTGCCGTTGTTGAGTTGGAGGGTGGGAACATTCGGAGAAGTCATAGCACAAGGTTACCGAACGAATTCCGCGAGCCGGAATGCACTTCGAGCATGCGGCAAAGCAAGTTCTGCTAGGAAGGAAGGGAACCCGGCATTCTTTTCCAACGACGGAAGGCAATACGCATGAAGTACCGCACCCTGGGAACATCCGGAGCAGTCGTATCGGAACAGGCGCTCGGCGCCATGACCTTCGGGGCCGAAGCATCCGAAGAGGACTCGCACGCCCTTATCGACGCCTACCTTGCGGGAGGCGGAAACTTCATCGACACCGCCGACGTCTACAGCGCCGGCGAGTCGGAGCGAATCATCGGTCGTTGGCTCGCCGCTCACCCCACCGAGGCTGCGCAGGTCGTGCTCGCCACCAAGGGACGGTTCCCGATGGGCGACGGCGTCAACGACGTCGGCCTGTCGCGCCGACACCTTCGCACGGCACTCGAGGCGTCCCTGACCAGGCTCGGGGTCGACCACATCGACCTGTACCAGATGCACGCCTGGGACGCATACACGCCCATCGAGGAAACGCTCCGCTTCCTCGACGACGCGGTGTCGAGCGGCAAGATCGGCTACTACGGCTTCTCCAACTACCTCGGCTGGCAGCTCACCAAGGCGGTGCACGTTGCGCGGGCGCATGGCCTTGCGGCACCCGTGACACTCCAGCCGCAGTACAGCCTGCTCGTGCGCGACATCGAGCACGAGATCGTGCCGGCCGCGCTCGATGCCGGCATCGGCCTGCTGCCCTGGTCACCGCTCGGCGGTGGATGGCTGAGCGGAAAGTACGTGCGGGACGTGCCCCCGACCGGCGCGACTCGCCTCGGCGAGAACCCGAAGCGCGGGATGGAAGCCTGGCAAGCACGCAACGCCAATCCACGCACCTGGGCGGTCATCGACGCGGTTCGCGAGATCGCGGACACGCACGGCGCCTCCGCATCACAGGTCGCACTCGCCTGGCTCGGCGCCCGTCCGGCAGTGACATCCGTCATTCTCGGAGTTCGGAGCCTCACGCAGCTGGCCGACAACCTGGCCGCCACCGAGCTCGAGCTCACTCCGGAAGAGACCGAGCGCCTGACCACCGTGAGCACACCCCAGGTGGACCCGTACCCGTATGGTGCGGCCGGGATCGGCCAGCGCAACCGCAACATCGACGGCGGTCGCTGAGCACTCACCGGACACCACCCGCTGCCCGCGCCCGCCGAAAGCGGACGCGGGCAGCGTTTACGATGGAAGGCTCATGTCTTCCACCCTGTCGCCCACGGAACTCCACTTCCCGCCCGAGCTGCCCGTCAGCCAGAAGCGGGAGGAGATCGCGCGCGCCATCCGCGATAACCAGGTCGTGATCGTGGCCGGCGAGACGGGATCGGGCAAGACCACCCAGCTGCCCAAGATCTGCCTCGAGCTCGGCCGGGAGAACATCGGGCACACGCAACCGCGCCGGCTCGCAGCGCGCACGATCGCCGAGCGTATCGCCGAAGAGATCGGCCAGGAGGTCGGCGACCTGGTCGGGTACCAGGTCCGTTTCACCGACCGCGTCGGCGCGTCGACGCGCATCAAGCTCATGACCGACGGCATCCGGCTCAACGAAATCCACCGCGATCGGATGCTCCGCAAGTACGACACGATCATCATCGACGAGGCGCACGAGCGCAGCCTCAACATCGACTTCCTGCTCGGCTACCTGCGCCAGCTTCTTCCCCAACGTCCCGACCTCAAGCTCATCATCACGTCGGCGACGATCGATCCGCAGAGCTTTGCCGCGCATTTCGCGGCACAGGATGGCACGCCAGCGCCGATCGTCGAGGTCTCTGGCCGCACCTTCCCGGTCGAGATCCGCTACCGGCCTCTCGTCGGCGAGGCGGAAGAGGATGAGGACGGGCGCACCGTCGAATCCGACGATAAGGACTACCTGCAGGGCATCAATGCGGCCCTCGACGAGCTCGCGCGCGAATCGAACGGCGACGTGCTCGTCTTCCTCTCCGGCGAGAACGAGATTCGGGATGCCGCCGATGCGATCCGCGGGCGGCTCCAGTCCGGCTCTTCCGCGGGAGTGACCGAGGTGCTCCCGCTCTACGGGCGTCTGTCCTCCGCGGAGCAGCACCGGGTGTTCCAGCCATCGACGGTTCCGGGGGTCCGCCGCCGGATCGTCCTCGCGACCAACGTCGCCGAGACGAGCCTCACCGTGCCCGGGATCAAGTACGTCATCGACGCCGGCACGGCGCGCATCTCGCGCTACAGCGTGCGCGCGAAGGTGCAACGGCTGCCGATCGAGGCCATCTCGCAGGCATCCGCGAACCAGCGCTCTGGCCGTTCCGGTCGCACGAGCGACGGCATCGCGATCCGCCTCTATTCGGAGGAGGACTTCACCCGCCGCCCCGAGTTCACCGAACCCGAAGTCCTGCGAACCAATCTCGCGGCGGTGATCCTGCAGATGATCTCGCTCGGGCTCGGCGACGCACGTGGTGACCTCGCGGAATCCATCGCGGCCTTCCCGTTCCTGACGCCGCCGGACTCACGCGGGATCAAGGACGGCCTCGACCTGCTCACCGAGCTCGGGGCGATTCGGGCCAAAGCGGCGCAGGGGCACGGCGCTGCCCAGGGGCCCAGCGCTGCCCAAGGACTTACTGCGGTCGGGCGGCACCTTGCGCAGCTCCCGATCGATCCACGGTTCGCCCGCATGGTCGTCGAGTCGAAGCAGCACGGGGTGAGCCGCGAGGTGATGGCGATCGTCGCCGGCCTCACGATCCAGGATCCGCGCGAGCGCCCGATCGAACGTCGCGCGCAGGCAGATGAGAAGCACGCCCGTTTCGCCGACCCGACGAGCGACTTCCTCACGCTCCTCAACCTCTGGAACTACCTCGAGCAGCAGCAGAAGGAACTCGGCTCGAGCGCCTTTCGGCGGCTGTGCAAAGCCGAGTACCTCAATTTCCTGCGGGTGCGGGAGTGGCAGGACGTGTACCGGCAGCTCCGCCAGCTCGCCAAGCCACTTGGCCTCACGATGGGTGATCCGTCGGTGAACCCCGACGGCATCCATCGCTCACTTCTGGCCGGGCTGCTCTCGCACATCGGACTCAAGGATGCGACGAAGGCCACCAAACTGGGCGAGTACATCGGCGCCAGGCAGGCGCGCTTCGTGATCTTCCCCGGCTCGACGCTCGCGAAGAAGCAGCCCACCGCCGTGATGAGCGCCGAGCTCGTCGAAACCAGCCGGCTGTTCGCGCGCATGAACGCGGCGATCGATCCGGCCTGGGCCGAGGCGATCGCCGGCGACCTGTGCAAGCGCAACTACAGCGAGCCGCACTGGGAGAAGAAGCAGGGCGCGGTCGTCGCGTA
>JAUZGC010000243.1 GCA_030840105.1 Microbacteriaceae bacterium | reverse complement strand
GCTGCACCCCGACGTGAATCCGAGTGCGGAGGCATCCGAACGATTCAAACTCGTGACGCACGCCTATGACGTGCTGAGCGATCCGCAACAGCGCGACCAGTACGATCGCGGGCCGCAGCCGAGCTTTGGTGGGGCCAACGCCAACTTCGGCGGGTTCGGCGACATCTTCGAGACCTTCTTCGGCGGCGGGGGAGGCGGACGCGGCCCCAAGTCCCGGCGCGAGCGCGGCCAGGATGCGCTGCTGCGGGTCGAGGTCGATCTCGACGAGGTCATCTTCGGGACACACCGCGAGCTCGAGGTCGACACGGCTGTCGTCTGCGAAACCTGCAACGGGTCATGCTGCCAGCCCGGAACCGCGCCGGTCACGTGTGACATCTGCCACGGCACCGGCCAGATCCAGCGCTCGGTGCGCTCGCTGCTCGGCAACGTCATGACGTCGAGCCCGTGTGGCACCTGCCGCGGCTACGGCACCGTGATCGCGACGCCGTGCGTGACCTGCCAGGGCCAGGGTCGCGTGCGTGCGCGCCGTACGGTGGCTGTCGACATCCCGGCCGGCATCGACACGGGCCTTCGGCTCCAGATGCCAGGCAGTGGTGAGGCTGGCCCCGCAGGGGGCCCCAACGGCGACCTCTACCTGGAGATCAAGGTCCGGCACCATGATGTCTTCAGCCGTGACGGCGACGACCTGCTGTGCACGCTCGAGATCTCGATGGCGGATGCCATCCTCGGCACGACGGCGACGGTCAAGGCGCTCGATGGAGACATCGACGTCGACCTCAAGCCCGGGGTGCAGAGCGCCGACATCATCACCGTCAAGGATCGCGGGATCTCGCGCCTGCGTGGCAGCGGCCGTGGCGACCTGCGGATCGGCATTCAGGTCGTGACGCCGACCAGACTCGACCACAAGGAGCGCGAGCTCATCCGCAAGTTCGCAGAGACCCAGAAGCAGAACGCGCCGACTCTTGCGCACTTCCAGCAGGGTCTCTTCGCCAAGCTTCGCGAACGCTTCCTCAACGTCTGAACGTGAGTTCGCTCTACATTCGTCACGACCTCGAGCCGGAGTCTTTGCTCATCGGTGGGGAAGTGACGCTCAGCGGCCCGGAGGCCAAGCACGCGGTGACGGTCAACCGCACGCGCGCGGGCGAACGCCTCGCGATCGGAAACGGACGCGGTCTCATGGTCGCGGGCCCGGTCATCCGCGCCGGCGGAGCCGAACTCGCGATCGAGGTGGACGCGCTCGACGTAGCGCCGGCCCCTGAGCAGCGGATCGTGCTCGCCCAGGCGCTCGCCAAGGGCGACCGCGACGAGCTCGCGGTCCAGGCGGCCACCGAGCTCGGGATCGACGCCGTTATTCCCTGGGCGGCGGACCGCTCCGTCTCGCGCTGGGAGGGGGCGAAGGTCGAGAAGGGCCGCGAGCGTTGGTCGACGATTGCACGCGAAGCTGCCAAGCAATCGATCAGGGCCTGGTTGCCCGAGGTTGGCGAGCTGACGACGACCGGGCAGCTCGCTGCACTGGCCGAGACGCACCGCCTGCTCGTGCTCGAGCCGACGGCAACCACGCGACTGTCTGGCGTGCAGTTCGAGGCCGAGCCTCAGGACACACGCGACATCGTGCTCGTTGTCGGTCCAGAGGGCGGGATTTCCCCCGCTGAGCTCGACCGGCTCGATACCGCGGGCGCCGAACTCGTGCGCCTCGGGGAGACCGTTCTGCGCACGTCGACGGCCGGACCGGCCGCCCTGGCCGTACTCAACGGCATCCTCGGGCGCTGGTAGCGCAGCGGTTAAGATAGAGCCATGGCTACAGACGAGCGTTCCGTCTTCTCGCGCATCATCGCGGGAGAGATTCCGGCGGATGTCGTGCACGACAGCGAGAGAATCATCGCGTTCCGCGATATCGCCCCGAAGGCGCCCGTCCACATCCTCGTCGTTCCCAAGACGGAGTCGTACCGGGATGTCGTTGAGCTGGCAGCCGGCGACCCGGCCCTGCTGGCCGAGGTGGTTGCGACCGCGCAAACGCTGGCCGCCGAACACTCCAATGGCGAGTTCCGACTCGTCTTCAATACCGGCGCGAGTGCCGGCCAGACGGTTTACCACGTTCACGCTCATCTGCTGAGCGGACACCTCGAGGAAGGCACCCTTGCCCATTAGCGACATCCCGTCGGGGAGCCAGACGCCCGAGGAAAACCAGGGCGAAGCCCGCCTGCATGTCGATGGCGTTGCCATGGTGCGTCTGCTCGGTCCGCAGGATCGGCTGCTCACGACCATGGAGAAGCAGTATCCGCGGGTCAATGTGCACGTGCGCGGCAACGAGATCACGCTCACCGGCGACGCGGGGCAGGTGGATGCTGCGAGGCGGCTCGTCGAGGAACTCCTCGTCATGGTGCGAGGCGGTCAGGATCTCAGCCCCACCGAGGTCACGAGCTCGGCGCGCATCCTCGAGGACACCGGCCTGAACCTGAGCCCGGCCGACGTTCTCAGCCAGGCGATCCTGACCAGCCGCGGCAAGAGCATCCGGCCCAAGACACTCGGTCAGAAGCAGTACGTCGACGCCATCGACGAGAACACGATCGTCTTCGGCATCGGACCTGCGGGAACCGGCAAGACGTACCTGGCGATGGCCAAGGCCGTGCAGTCGCTGCAGCGCAAAGAAGTCAGCCGGATCATCCTGACCCGCCCGGCGGTCGAGGCGGGCGAGCGGCTCGGCTACCTGCCGGGGACGCTGACGGACAAGATCGATCCCTATCTGCGCCCGCTGTACGACGCGCTCAACGAGATGATGGACCCCGAGATCGTGCCCAAGCTGCTCGCGGCAGGGACGATCGAGGTGGCGCCTCTCGCGTATATGCGGGGCCGCACACTCAATGACTCGTTCATCGTGCTCGATGAGGCGCAGAACACGACGCCAGAACAGATGAAGATGTTCCTCACCCGCCTCGGCTTTGGCTCGAGAATGGTGGTCACGGGCGACATCACGCAGGTCGACCTTCCCACTGGCGCGAGCGGTCTGCGTCTCGTGACGCGCGTGCTCAAGGACATTGACGACATCCACTTCTCCCGGCTGACGAGCGACGACGTGGTTCGGCATTCGCTCGTTGGCCGCATCGTGGATGCGTACACCGAATACGACGCGCAGAAGCAGGCGTTGCACTACGAGCGTGAGCAGGCGGCGGAATTCGCCAACCGCGCGGCACGACGCGCTGGCATCCCGCACGACAGACAGCCGAAGAGACGATAAGAGCAGCGCGTGAGCATCGAGATCAACAACGAGTCCGCCGTCCCGGTCGATGAGGCGGCACTGCAGCGACTTGCGGCGTACGCGCTCGATGCCATGCACGTGCACCCGGACGCCGAGCTTGCCATCGTGCTCGTCGACGAGGCCGCGATGGAGCAGCTGCACGTGCAGTGGATGGATGAGCCCGGCCCTACCGACGTGTTGAGCTTTCCGATGGACGAGTTGCGACCCGGCACCGAAGATGTGCCGACGCCGGCCGGTTTGCTCGGCGACATCGTGCTCTGCCCTCAGGTCGCGCAGGCGCAAGCGGAGACGGCTGGTCACAGCACGCAGGAGGAACTCCTGCTGCTGACCACCCACGGCATCCTGCATTTGCTCGGGTTCGACCACGCAGAGCCGGATGAAGAGAAGGAGATGTTCGGCATCCAGCGGGACATCCTCGTCGGCTTCACCATGCACGAACGACGAAGCTAGGCCGCGCCCATGCTTGTCGCGGTCTTCCTCATCGTCTCGGTCGGGCTTGTCGCTTTCGGCGGGCTGATGGCTGCGGTGGATGCCGCGATCTCGGTGCAGTCGCGCGCGGACATCGCCGATCTGGCCGAGAAATCGCGGGCTAAGCGCTCCCTGCGTGCACTCGCGGCGGATCCGAGCGCGCACCTTAACGCGGTCAGCTTCATGCGCATCACCGCGGAGACGACGGCCGCCGTCCTGGTGACGCTCGCGTTCTCGATGGTTTTCGACGCGTGGTGGGTAACGCTCCTGCTGTCCGCACTCATCATGACGGCTGTCTCTTTCGTGCTCGTCGGCGCCAGCCCGCGCAGCGTGGGGCGCGTCCACTCCAAGTTCCTCCTCCAGCTCGCGTCGCCGCTCGTGCATTTCCTGCGCGTGCTGCTCGGTCCCGTCGCAAACGCGCTCGTTGCGCTGGGCAACCGGGTCACGCCCTCGCGTGCGCGGTCGTCCGTTGTCGCATCCGAAGAGCAGCTGCTCAGCATTGTGGACGAGGCGACTGCGCTCGACGTGCTCGAAGAGGACGACCGCGAGCTCATCCACTCGATCTTCGAGTTCAACGAGACCGTCGTGCGTGAGGTCATGGTCCCGCGCACTGACATGGTCACGATCGACGCCTCGGCGCCGCTCGGCGGGGCGATGAGCCTGTTCCTGAGCAAGGGAGTGTCCAGGGTGCCCGTGGTCAAGGGAGACGTCGACGAGGTCGTGGGCGTGCTGTACCTGCGCGACGTGGCCAAACTCAGTTTCGAGCAGCCGCTCGGTGCAGACGAGGTCACGATGGGAGACCTGGCACGGCCCGCGCTCTTCGTGCCGGAGTCGAAGAAGGCGGATGCCCTTCTCCGCCAGATGCAACTCGAATCGAATCACCTCGCGATGGTCGTGGACGAGTACGGCGGCATCGCCGGCCTCGTCACCCTCGAAGACCTCATCGAAGAACTCGTCGGGGACATCTCCGACGAGTACGACAGGGAGGTCGAGCTCGTCGAGCAGGTCGGCGATGGGCGGTATCGTGTGAGCGCCAGGTTGCCAGTTGACGAACTCGGCGAACTGTTCGGGCTCGAGCTCGACGATGACGACGTCGACACCGTCGGCGGCCTCTTCGCGAAGACACTCGGTCGGCTACCTGTTGCCGGTTCAGTCGCGACGACGAGTGGACTCGTGTTCACAGCCGATCGCACCGAGGGCAGGCGAAAGCGCCTCAGCACGGTCTTGGTGGAGCGGGATGCCGCATTGATCAACGCGCAGGACGCGTTTTCGAAGGGAACAGACTCATGAATTACCACGCGGGGTTTGTCTCCTTCGTCGGACGTCCGAACGTCGGCAAGTCGACTCTCACGAACGCGCTCGTGGGCGAAAAGGTCGCCATCACGAGTTCCAAGCCGCAAACCACCAGGCGTGCCATCCGCGGAATCGTGCACCAGAAGGATGGACAGCTGATTCTCGTCGACACCCCTGGCATCCACCGCCCACGTACGCTGCTCGGCGAGCGCCTCAACTCGCTTGTGCAGGCGACGCTCAGCGATGTCGACGTGATCGGCCTGTGTGTTCCGGCGAACGAGAAGCTTGGCCCAGGTGACCGGTTCATCAACGAGCAGTTGGATGCGTATCCGCGCGCGAAGAAGGTCGCAATCGTCACGAAGATCGATGCGGCCAGTCGCCCGGCGACGGCGGCGCAGCTGCTCGCCGTGTCCGAGCTACGCGATTGGGAAGCCATCATTCCGATCTCGGCGACGAGCCGGATACAGCTCGACACCCTCACCACGGAGCTGCTGCGCCTTCTCCCTGACTCTCCTGCGCTCTACCCGGCTGACGCTGTCACCGACGAGGGGCTCGAGGACCGGATCGCCGAGTACGTGCGCGAAGCCGTGCTCGAGGGGGTGCAGGACGAGCTGCCGCACTCGCTCGCCGTGACGATCGACGACATCATCGAGCGGGATGACAAAGAGCTCGTCGAGGTCTATGCGAACCTCTTCGTCGAGCGTGACAGCCAGAAAGCGATCGTGATCGGCCACGCGGGTACCCGGTTGCGCGACATCGGCGCCAAAGCGCGGCCGCCCATCGAGGCACTCGTCGGCAAGCAGGTCTTCCTCTCGATCAGGGTCAAGGTCGCCAAGGACTGGCAACGGGATCCCAAGCAGCTGGGCCGTCTCGGCTTCTGAGAGAGCCTCCTGGCCGGGGGGCTTAGCGCACTCCCACGGGGTTGGCCTCGCGGGTTCGCCGCGAGTCCTGAATATGCTCGATCTTCCCAAATGTCCGGATTCGCCGTGAGTTGCCCGTGTGCAACCCGCACGACGGCTTTCATTCGGCTGGACCCCCGATAATGAACCGTTGTTGATCGGGAAGGGCTTTGCAGGATGTTCGCGTGGATAATGACATACCGCGTGGACTACGCGTCGTTCCTGGTGACCATCGATGCTCTCTGCGCGGTCCTCGTGCTCTACCTGCTCATTCGTCGGCCCACCAAGCGCTGGCTCCTGACCGCACTCGCCGCGGTCGTGATCGGCGTTGTCGCCGGCCTCATGGCGTGCTGGCTGTCGAGCGACGTTCTGGATATCTTCGGGGTCTCGCTCACGTCCGTCACACGCATGTGGGTGTGCCTCGGTTTCGCCGGAATCGCCCTTGCGCTGGTCAACCTGTGGCCGTCGCGGTGGTGGCGCAAGACGGTCGCGATCGTCAGCGTCCCGCTCTTCGTCATCGCCGCTGCGGCGGGGATCAACATGGATTTCGGCGCGTACCGCAATCTGAATGACGCGTTCGGCGTCAACCCCTATCCCGCTCTGGCGCTCGGGAATGAGACCGCGAGTAGCGCGGCCCAGACGCTGGTCACGGTGCAGACGTGGTCGGCGCCTGCCGGTATGCCGGCACAGGGCCGGATCGGCACGGTCGACATTCCAGGCACCGTCTCGCATTTCAATGCGCGCCCGGCCGTGGTGTACCTGCCACCCGCCGCTCTCGTCGCTGATCCGCCGACGTTACCCGTGATGATCGTGTTCTCCGGCCAGCCGGGGAGTCCAGCGGACCTCTTCACGGCTGGGCGGTTGGATTCCGTCCTGAACGCGTTCGCCGTTGCACACGATGGGCTGGCGCCCATCGTCGTTTCGCCAGACCAGCTCCTGCGGCCCGACTACAACCCGATGTGCGTCGATTCACCGCTGGGTAACTCGGCGACATACGTCATGGTCGATGTCATGAACTGGATCCATGGCAACCTTCGGGTCAGCAGTGACCCGAATTCGTGGGCGATCGGCGGGTATTCGCAGGGTGCCACCTGTGCCATCCAATTCGGCGCGGCGCATCCGGATCGCTTCCGCACCATCCTGGCCATCTCCAGTGAGTTGGAGCCGACCATCGGGCAGTCGACGGTTGCGAAGGCCTTCGGCGGCTCGAAATCGGCGTACGCTGCCGCAACGCCCACGGCCATCATGGCCAGGAACGCTCCGTATTCGAGCGAGCTCACGATCTTCGCGGTGGGCCAGGCCGACACGAGGTACACGCGGTTCGCCCGAGCGCTGAGGGGTGCTGCGCAGAATGCGGGTATGGCGACGCAATTCGTCCTGTCGCCGGGGACGGCACACGACTGGAACACCGTGCGTTACGTACTCAAGACTACTTTTCCGGGCGTTGCCGCCCGCCTGGGGCTGGGGTAATGGTTACAAGCAGGCGGTCCATGACGCGATCGCTCGGGCGGCTTCGCCTCGGCTCCGTCACGCTCGCGCGCATCATTCGCGCCAGGCCGCTCACCTTCGGGCTTGCAGCGCTCGTGGTGGTCCTCGCACTCCTGACCGGCCCGCTCGTCGGCCCGAGTCGTGGCGTGCGCGCGTGGGCGGGGACGGGGTTTGAGCCGCTTGCGGAGCAGGGTCACTGGTGGAGCCCGGTGACAGCCGCGCTGTTTACCAACAATCTGGCCGAACTCGTGGTCACTCTTGTCCTGATTGTGGTGCTGATCGGCGCTGCGGAAAGGCTCATGGGATTCTGGCGTACCGCGCTGGCATTCGTCGCCACGCCCGTCATCGGCACGGTTGTCGGCGCCGGGATTCAGGCGTTTGGAAGCCACGGAGGCGAGATCTGGTCGCGCAGGGTCATCGAACTCGTCTCGCTTGACCCGCTGACCGCCATCGGCGGCACGATCATGACTGCGAGCGGTTTCGCGAGCCTGCTCTGGCGGCGGCGCATCCGGGTGCTCATGCTGGTCGTGAGCGTCGTGTTCCTGCTTTACTCCGGCCAGCCGTCGGATCTGTATCGCCTGCTGGCCGTCATCGCTGGGCTCGCACTCGGGCTCGTGCTTCGGCACACCAGGCGTGTGCTCGGCTGGGTACGTAGTTCGCACCATGAAATCAGGGTGCTCATGGCGTCCGTCGTGGCCATCACGGCGATAGGCCCGGTGATCGCGCTGCTCTCCGCGACCCGCTTCGGCCCGCTTGCGCCGATCGGCTTGCTCTTTACCAACAACGTCCCCACCGTGGGTGAGGTCCTGGATCGATGCCAGGTTTTCCACCTCACACGCACCTGCGTGAACGACATCACGCTCGAGCGTATCAACGGGGTGGGGCCGATCATCGTCTCGGTGATCCCGCTGCTCGTCCTGCTCGTCGCGGCGTATGGACTTCTGCACGGTCGGCGCTTCGCGGTGTGGCTCGCGGCCGCCGTCAACGGCATGCTCGCCGTTCTCGCCGCGTATTTCTTCGGGTTCTTTCCCGTCGCCGGCACCCCATACGTTGTCAGGCCCGCGGCGCGTTATTGGGAGATCGGGGTTTCCCTCGCCGTCTCTGTCGCGCTGCCGCTTGCGATCGCCGTTCTGCTCGTCGTCATGCGATGGCATTTCCCCGTGCTGACATCCGCGCGACGGGTGCGGCAGTACATCCTGACCGTCTCTGTCGCAGGAGTCGGGCTCGCCCTCGGTTATGTCGTGGTTGGCTATCTGTTTCGTGAAACGGCGTTCACGCCATCCGTCGGTGTCGCCACGCTTGTCTCCTCCGTTGCCGAACGCTTCATCCCCGTCGCCTTCCTTCGGCATCAGGGTGTGAGTTTTCTGCCGGTCTCGCCGGTCGGCAAACTGCTCTATCGCGGTGTCGGCCCGCTCTTCTGGATTGTCGTGATCGTCGCGGCCATCCGCCCGATCGTCGAGAACCCGTCGAAGGAGCGGGGCAGCGGCGCCAATCGAGCGCGCGCCTTGCTCGTGCGCAGCGGGGGAGACGCACTGGCCTTCATGACGACCTGGGCGGGCAACTCGTACTGGTTCGACCCGGTCGGCGGCGCAGCCGTCGCGTACCGCGTGGTGGGCCGAGTCGCGCTGACGACGGGAGGACCGTTCGGCGCTATGGGATCGTACGGCGGCACGATCGAGCGGTTCGCCCGCTTCTGCGACGACAACGGGTGTGTTCCGGTCTTCTATGGAGTGCCGGGCGCCTTTGCGCCCGATTTCGAGTCGATGGGATGGGCAACCATGGTCGTCGCGGAGGAGACCGTCGTCCGCCCACAATCGTGGAACACGTCTGGCAAGAAGTGGCAGGATGTCCGCACCTCCGTGAACCGGGCGGAGCGCGCGGGAATCCGCGCCGTGTGGACGGGCTATGGCGCGCTTTCTCTCGGTGTGGCGAGCCAGCTTGCCGAGATCTCGGAGCAGTGGGTGGCGGAGAAGGACCTCCCTGAGATGGGCTTCACGCTGGGAGGACTCGACGAGCTGCGGGACCCCGCGGTGCGGCTGATGATCGCTCTCGACGCCGACGGCTGGGTCCAGGGTGTCACTAGCTGGCTTCCGTCGTACCGGGACGGCGTCGTCGTGGGATGGACGCTCGACTTCATGCGCCGCCGCCCCGGCAGCATCAACGGCGTCATGGAGTTCCTCATCGCCGAATCCGCGACGCGCATGCGCGAAGACGGCGTCGAATTCATGAGCCTCTCGGCGGCGCCGCTGGCGCATACCGCGGCCGAGCGGGAGGAGGAGTCGACCGCAATGGATCGCGTTCTCGGTTACCTGAGTTCCTCGCTGGAGCCGGTGTACGGTTTTCGCTCGTTATTGAAGTTCAAGCGCAAGTTCCAGCCCGAGCTCCGTCCGCTGATCATGGCGTACCCCGATCCGGTCACCTTGCCGCTCATCGGTGCCGCGCTGGTGCGCGCATATCTGCCCGGAATTTCAGTTCGCCAGGCTGCGAATCTGGTGCGTGGCCGCCGGTGACGGATCGGCAGGTGGTATTCTCGATCCTGTGTACGGTCTGCTCCTCCTTAGCTGCCGCGACGAGTCCTAATCTGAGGCCTCACTCGTCGCGGAGTTTGTCGTTGGCTGACCACCACTCGCGAGGAGATCACAGACCATGAAGAACACACAGGCGCCAAGCGCCATGCCGATCCACAAGTACCGCCCGTTCCACGAGCAGATCACCGTCACCCTGCCCGATCGGACCTGGCCAGACGCACGCATCACCAAGGCCCCGCGTTGGTGCGCGGTCGACCTGCGCGATGGCAACCAGGCGCTCATCGATCCGATGAGCCCAGAGCGCAAGCGCATCATGTTTGACCTGTTGGTCTCGATGGGCTACAAGGAGATCGAGGTGGGTTTCCCGAGCGCGAGCCAGACCGACTTCGATTTCGTGCGCAGCCTCATCGAAGAAGACGCGATCCCTGACGATGTGACCATCCAGGTGCTGACGCAGGCGCGCGACCACCTGATCGAGCGCACGTACGAGTCGATTCGGGGCGCCAAGCAGGCCATCGTGCACCTCTACAACTCGACGAGCGTGCTGCAGCGCGCGGTCGTGTTCCGACAGGACAAGCAAGGCATCATCGACATCGCCCTGAACGGCGCACGCAAGTGCCGTGAGATGGAGAGCACAGTCCCCGGCACCGCGGTGTATTACGAGTACTCGCCAGAGAGCTACACGGGCACCGAGCTCGAGTTCGCCGTCGATATTTGCAACCAGGTGATCGAGGTTCTCGAGCCGACGCCAGAGCGCCAGGTGATCATCAACCTGCCTGCCACGGTCGAGATGGCGACGCCGAACGTTTACGCCGACTCGATCGAGTGGATGAGCCGCCACCTCGCCCACCGCGAAAACGTCATCCTCTCGCTGCACCCTCACAACGACCGCGGCACTGCGATCGCCGCGGCGGAGTTGGGCTACATGGCCGGCGCCGACCGCATCGAAGGATGCCTGTTCGGCAACGGTGAGCGAACCGGAAACGTCGATCTGGTCGCGCTGGGCATCAACCTCTTCACGCAGGGGATCGACCCGCAGATCGACTTCAGCAACATCGACGAGATCAAGCGCACCGCAGAACACTGCACCCAGCTCCCCGTGCATGAGCGCAGCCCGTGGGCGGGCGACCTCGTCTACACCGCCTTCAGCGGATCGCACCAGGATGCGATCAAGAAGGGTTTCGAGGCGATGGCAGCGGATGCCGCCAGCCAGGGCAAGAGCGTCGACGACCTCGTCTGGGCCGTTCCGTACCTGCCGGTCGATCCGAAGGACCTGGGCCGCAGCTACGAGGCGGTCATCCGGGTCAATTCGCAGTCAGGTAAGGGCGGCGTCGCGTACCTCCTGAAGAACGACCAGTCGCTCGACCTGCCGCGCAAGCTGCAGATCGAATTTTCGGCGGTCGTCCAGGCGCGGACCGACAGCGAGGGCGGCGAGGTGACGAGCGCCGAGATCTGGGAGATCTTCAAGGACGAGTACCTGCCCGTTGAAAGCCACGAGGCAGGTGAGAAGTGGGGCCGGTTCGAGCTGGTAAGCACGCGAACGTCGAGCGAGCTGACTGGCACCGTGCAACTCGAGGTCGACCTGCGAGATGGCGACTCGATCGCTGAGTCGCGTGCGACGGGAAACGGTCCGATCGCCGCGTTCCTCAACGTCCTCGTCGAGCACGGGATCGACGTGCAGCTCTTCGACTACTCGCAGCACACGCTCTCCGCGAGTGGAGACGCGAAGGCCGCGGCCTACGTCGAGCTCGGCGTCAATGGGCACCGGCTGTGGGGCGTCGGAATCGACGCTGACACGTCGACCGCGTCGTTCAAGGCGATCGTGTCGGCGGTCAACCGTGCCATTCGCACCGAGGTTGCTACCGAGGTCGTCGTCGGAGAGTCGGTCGGCGTCTAGTCGCGGTGCGACAGCCGCGGCCAGTGCGGCCTCGGCAGTCTGCTGATCGATCGCTGCTCCGGCAGGCTCCAACCGAATCGCACCGCGAGCAGGCGGATCACTGTCGTGACCACGACGCCAGTGACGGCCGCGATCGTGATGGGAATGCCGAGGTCCACGAGGATCACGAGAGCGGTCGTGCCGACCCCGGCGGCGACGGCGTAGAGCGATCCGACGTGCATGAGTGCGATGGGCATTGTCAGCAGGAGGTCGCGCAGGATCGATCCGCCGACCGCCGAGATGACGCCGACGAAGATCGCGGGGATCTCTGGCAGCCCGAGTGACAATGCCTTGGTCGCTCCGATGGCGCCGAACAGGCCGATCGTGAGCGCATCGAGGAGTGCGATCAGCGGGTTGATACGGGTGAAAACGCGAGCCAGGAGCATCCCGAGCAAGGCAGCGACGACAGTCATCGGCAGGTACCAATTGGTGCTGAACGCAACGGGCGGCGTGACGAGGAGGAGGTCCCGCAAGAGTCCGCCGCCGACCCCCGTTGCGAAGCCGATGATGGCGATGCCGAGAAGATCGAGCCTGCGGTTACGGAACTGGGATGCGTACATCGCCCCCTGCACGCTGCCGATGCCCACGGCGAGCAGATCCGCCCACAGCGGAATCGCGAAGACCGTTGCGTGCGGGATCGCCAAGACCGTTGCGTGCATACGTCTCTTCTACCACGACGCTCTCATCCCGACGAGCCGCGCGGGCTTCCGGCCGGAGGCGCGGGATACTGGAGGTGTGCCTGTCTATCGTGATGAAGCCGTCGGTCAAACTTAGGCACCCAAATTCACTACAGACCTCGCAATTGATCATTCAGGCCCTGTTGGGCGACTTCTGGCACGCGAGCTTCGGCTGCCGAGATGGCAGTTGCAAGGTCGCGCACAGCTTCGCTGAGCGCGTTTATGGCCCCCTCGTAGTCGGTGTTCTTGCTTTTCTCGTTCGCGTGGTCGACGTTGCGAAGCGCGCGCTCGATGAGTTCGGCTGTGCTATGAGTAGTCATGGCGTCACCGTATCGTCTGCCCATGACATCAAGCGGCTGACACGGTCACGCATCGCCGCGCCCCAGCGGTGGATCACGCGACAGAGGGAGGCGCACGCTAAGGCGAACCGGGAGCGGGTCGCCGCTAGCAGCTCCTCTTCGAGCAGCGGTGGATCGGTCTATACCGTCCGCGGCGGGCTGCCTGGCCTCGGCCGGCGCCGGTAACCGCTAGCCGATCTTGTCGAGGACGTCGCCAGCGTTGCCGTCGTTCTCGGCAAGAAGCCATCCAACTCGCCTGCTATTCCCCCTCGCTTTTACCTAGCAGGGGGGAAGGCTTTTCCAGCACTCACCTAGTCTTCCCCCTCTTCCCCCTCTCACTTCCCCCTCCTCCCCGACTCGCGATCCCAGTAAAACACTGGGATTTACGGCACATTTCCCCATTCTTCCCCCTTCGCTAGGGCTGTTTGAATTCGCAGCGGAACACACTTCCCCCGTCCCCCAAGGACGTAGTCCTGGGGGACGGGG
>JAUZGC010000207.1 GCA_030840105.1 Microbacteriaceae bacterium | reverse complement strand
TGGTCGGGATCGTCAGCGCAAGGCTCAGCCAGAACGTGCGGCGGAAGGCGGCGGGATCATGGCCGGCGTGGCCCTGGTGACCATCGTGGTCCGCGTGCTCGGCGTGCTCGGCGTGCTCGGCGTGGCCCTGGTGACCATCGTGGTCCGCGTGCTCGGCATGCCCGGCGTGCTCTATGTGCTCGGTGTGCTCTGTCTGCTCGTCCATCTCCACCAGCCACACGATACCCCTATGGGGTATATTTTTCAACAAGTTGCCAACCACGCCAATCGGGTATTAGCTCGGAGCATGAGACTGACCAAGCTTGAGCACGCGGCACTTATCCTCGAGAGCTCGGGAAAGAAGCTCTACCTCGACCCGGGTTCCTTCACGACAGCACTCACGGATACTGCCAACGCGGTCGCCATTGTTATCACGCACGAGCACGCTGACCACTGGACCCCCGAACAACTCAGTCGCATCCTCGAGATGAATGACGACATCCCGATCTATGCGCCGGCCGGTGTCGCTGCCGTCGCCGCCGACTTCGATGTCACGGTCGTCAAGGCGGGCGACACGGTCGAGGCGGGACCGTTCACACTGCGCTTCTTCGGCGGCAAGCACGCCGTCATCCATTCCTCGATCCCCATCATCGACAACCTTGGCGTATTGATCAACGAGGAGCTCTACTACGCGGGCGACTCCTTCACGATCCCCGAGGGCATCGAGGTCGACCTGCTCGCCGCTCCGTCCGGAGCACCGTGGATGAAGGTCGCCGAGGTCATCGACTACGTGCTCGCGGTCAAGCCAAAGCGCAGCTTCCCCACGCACGAGATGCTTCTTTCCCGGGCAGGCAAGGACCTGTCCAACGGACGGATCAGGTGGGCGACCGAACAGGGTGGCGGCGAATTCCTGCCGCTTGAGCCGGGCGACACCCTGGACATCTGAACCCGTGCTGGTTGAGTAGCCCGCCACGAAGTGACGAGCGTATCGAACCCGGTTTCGCAGGCTGCTCGGCCCTCGCGGTTGCTAACTCAGGCTGCGCGCCGCTCCGGATGCGGAAAATGGCCGAAATACGGCGACTTGTCAGCCGAAAACTTCGGCGCAGCCTGAGTTAGCCACCGCGAGAGGCGGAAACGAGTATCGAGACCGGCGGCTAGCGCGTACCCCACGTGAAGCGATGGGTGTGGATCGAGTAGTACGGAAAAGTCTGTGCCTTTGCCACGCCGGGCACGCGCCGGATCCGCTCATTGATGAGTTCGAACAGGTCCTCCGAATCGACAGCGATGACCTCGACGAGAAGGTCGAACGTTGCCGCAGCAAGTACGACGTAGATGACACCGTCGAGCGCCGAGATCGCATCGGCGGTCGCCTTGACGTCCCCGTCAACCTCGATAGCGATCATCGCCATGCGGTGGTAACCGAGCTTCAGCGGGTCGGTAACCCCGACGACGTCGAGGATCTCGCGCTCCTGGAGTCGCAACACCCGCAGACGCGCGCCGCCGGCCGAGAGACCAACGAGTTCACCCAACTCCGCGTAGGAGAGCCGGCCGTCTCCCTGCAGCGCAACGATCAAGGCACGATCGATGTCGTCGATGATTGGATCCGCGTCGCTTTCCGTCACGATTCAAGTGTCCAACATCTTGTTTCATCATTCAAGCTCCATTGAATTGCGTATACAGCAGAAGTAGGGTTTCTCTACTGACGGTTTTCAACCCCGCGTGGAGCCCAATGCCGACCTTCAACTTCCTGTCCCAGCCGTCCCTGCCCCGACCCCACGTGACGGTCGACGACGCAAATCGGATCGCACGCGATGCGTTCGGATTCGTCGGCACGGTCACGGAACTCGGCAGCAACCAGGATCGCAATTTCCTGGTCGGCGTCGACGGGGCGCGTTACGTGCTCAGGATCTCCAACCCCGCGTTCTCACCCGCCGAACTCGCGGCGCAGGATGCGGCGATGGCGCATCTGCAACACGCCGGACTCGACGTCCCCATCGTCATTGAGGGCCTCGACGGGGAGCTCCATCAGTTCGTGGAGGTCCACGAGCAGACCCTCATCGCCCGCCTCCTGACGTTCGTCGAAGGCGAGCCGCTGGCCGCGGACGACGTCCTGTCTCTCGCTCAGGTCCGGGCACTCGGCGACGCCTCGGCAACGATCGCGGCCGGCCTGGCAGACTTCACGCATCCGGGAATGGATCGGGTCACCCAGTGGGACCTGCGCGTCGCATCCGAGGTCGTCTATGCGTTGATCGGCCACGTCGCCTCCGCCGGGAAGCGAGCAGCGGTCGGCGCGGCCACCGAGCGCGCGCGAGCGCGAGTCGACCCGGTTCGTGGCGGGTTGCGCATCCAGGCCATCCACGGGGACATCACGGATGACAATGTTGTCCGCGCGGAGGGCGAAGGAAGCTCCGCGGTCACGGGCGTCATCGACTTCGGCGACGTGGCGGAAGGGTGGCTGGTCGCCGAACTCGCCGCGACCTGCGCATAGGTCCTGCACCACAACCATGCACGACCGCTCGACGTGCTCGACGCCATAGCGGCATTCACTGAGCGCGTGACATTGACCGACCAGGAGATCGTGGCCCTCTGGCCGCTCGTGGTGTTCCGCACCGCAGTACTCGTGGTCAGCGGGGAACAGCAGGTCGCCCTCGATGGGGACAACGAGTACGCGGATGAGAACCGCCGCAGCGAGTGGGTGGCGTTCGAGACAGCGACCCGGCTCGACTTCGACGAGATGGAAGCGCTCATCGCCTGGCGGGTGCGCGACGCACACTCACCAGAGACCGACCCCATCGGCGAATACGCCCTCGTTGCGGAACTGCCCGCAGCCGCCCAGCTCGATCTCTCGGTCACGAGCCTGGCGTTCGATGGCGGTTCGTGGCTCGATCCGGGAATCGATCGCCAGCTCGCGAGCGCCATGTGTGACACCTTCGGCGCCGCGACCACGCGATACGGCGAATACCGGCTGACGAGGGCCGCGCTGGACACAGCAGGCGAGGTCGCGACACTGGCCCTCGGAGTGGAGCTCTACCTGCCACCGGGGACGCCCGTGATCGCGCCCGTGGACGGCGCGATCCGTGAAGCCGACGACGCCGTCGTGCTCGTGGCGGCGGACTACGACGTCTGGATGACCGGGCTCGATCGCGCCTCCCGCGGTGACGAGCTCGCGATCGCCGGCCAGGTGATCGGCATTGTCGCATCCGGCGCGGCACCCGATGAACCCGGGGACGCCACCACGACGGATGTCGCGTGCCTGACGGTGCACGTCTCCCGCGCCAGGGGCACCCGGCCGCCGTTCTTCGTCCGGCCATCCACCGAGGCACTCTGGCGGCGGGTCTGTCCGGACCCCTCCGGCCTGCTCGGCATCCCGGTGGCCGCGGCCGAATGGGCGACGGACGCCCTGCTCGAGAGCCGGGACGCCACGTTCGCGCGAGTGCAGGAGCATTACTACGAGCATCCGCCGCAAATCGAACGCGGCTGGCGTCACCACCTCATCGACGTGCGCGCGCAAACCTATGTCGATATGGTCAACAATGTCTCCGGCGTCGGCCACGCCCACCCGCGCCTGGTCGAGGCGGTTGCCGACCAGTGGTCGCTGCTGAACACGAATTCACGCTTCCACTACGCCGAGCTAGCGCGATTCACGTCCAGGCTGGCCGAGTTGGCGCCCGATCCGCTGGACACCGTGTTCCTCGTCAACAGCGGGAGCGAAGCCGTTGACCTCGCGATTCGCCTCGCGCAGGCATACACGGGCCACTCGACCATGCTCGCCGTCCGCGAGGCGTATCACGGCTGGACCGTTGGTGCGGATGCCGTCTCCTCATCGATCGGCGACAATCCCCGTGCGCTCGAGACACGGCCGGACTGGGTGCACCTGGTCGAGTCTCCGCACAGCTACCGGGGAAAGCACCGCGGCGCAGACTCCGGCGCCCACTACGTGGCCGACTTCGCGGCGGACCTTCGGATGCTCGACGACCAGGGCAAAGGAATCGCCGGCTTCATCGCCGAACCGGTCTTCGGGAACGCTGGCGGTGTCCTGCTCCCCGCCGGCTACCTCGAGGAAACATACGCCGAGGTGCGCCGCCGTGGCGGGCTCTGCATCGCCGACGAGGTGCAGGTCGGCTACGGCCGGCTTGGTGAGTACTTCTGGGGGTCGACTCAGCAGGGCGTGGTGCCCGACATCATCACCGTCGCCAAGGCCATGGGCAACGGGCATCCGCTCGGGGCCGTCATCACGCGCGGCGACATCGCCGAACGCTTCGCGAACGAGGGCAGCATGTTCTCGTCGGCGGGCGGGAGTCCGGTCAGTTGCCGCATCGGGCTCACCGTGCTCGACATCATGGACGACGAGTCGCTGCAGGAGAATGCGAGCATCGTCGGCGCCCACCTCAAGGGTCGGCTCGAGGATCTCGGCGAACGCTTCGAACTGATCGGCGCGGTGTATGGAATGGGCCTCTACCTGGGGGTCGAACTCGTGCTCGACCGCTCGACGCTGGAGCCGGCCACCGCCGTGGCCGCGCAAGTGTGCGATGCGCTACTGAAGGAAGGATGCATCATGCAGCCGACGGGCGACTACAAGAACGTGCTCAAGATCAAACCGCCGCTGTGCCTCACGATCGAGAGCGCCGACTTCTTCGCCGACGCGCTCGAACGCGTGCTCTCGCTCGAGGTGCCCCGGTGAGCCCGGCCAACGGATTCTCGCTGACTGGCCAGGTCGCCATTGTCACGGGAGCCGGCAGCGAGAACGGGATCGGCTTCGCCGCAGCGCGCCTGCTCGGCTCGCTCGGCGCATCCGTCGTGGTTGCCGGGTTCAGCGAGCGGGTGCGCGACCGCAGCGCGGAGCTCGAAGCGGAAGGTATCCGGAGCATCGCCGTAGTGGGTGACCTTACGAGCGCCGAGGATGCGACCGCCCTCGTGAACGCGGCCGTCGCGGAGTTCGGACGCCTGGACATCCTCGTCAACAACGCCGGAATGACGGCCGTCACGGAGCCGTTGCACCTCGCGAACGTGCTCGAGATCACGGATGCCCAGTGGACCGCCGGAATCAACCGGAACCTCACAACCGCGCTCTTCGTGACGCGCGCTGCCGCGGCCGCGATGAGGTCGCGCGGCTATGGACGCATCGTCACCGTGTCGTCAGTGACCGGCCCGCTCGTCGCGTACGAGGACGACGTGGCGTACCACGCGGCCAAGGCTGGACTCGTCGGCCTGATGCGGTCGGCGGCCTTCGACCTCGCCCGGCACGGGATCACCTCGAACGCGGTTGCGCCGGGGTGGATCCGGACCGACTCATCGCCGCCCGATGAGCTCGTGTGGGGCGAGCACACACCCGTCGGCCGGCCGGGAACGCCAGACGAGGTCGCCGGGCTGATTGCTTACCTGGCGAGCCCGATCGCGTCGTACGTGACGGGCCAGCTGATCGTGGTCGATGGCGGCAATACCATCCAGGAAGCGAAGGCCTAGGAGGGAGCAAGCAGCCTGGACCCGCCGCGATCGACCAGGCGGGTGGGCAGCAGGTGTCCGGTCGGCTCTGCCGCGAGGCCGTCGATCCGATCGAACAACCGCTCGGCCGCCCGCGTGCCGAGCGCGGCCGTGTCGGAGACGACGATCGTCACCGGCTGCGGGAGAAGCCTGGACATCTCGAAATCGTCGAATCCGACGATCGCGATGCTCGCGCCCCTTCTCCACACCTCCTCGAGGGCACCGATCGTGCTGCGGTTGTTCCCGCAGAGGAAAGCGGTCGGCGGGTCGGCGAGATCAAGCATCGAGCGGACCGCGTTCGCCGCGTCATCCGGTGAGTGCACTCCGTCGACAAGGAGTGCCGGGTCGTCATCGATGCCGGCCGCGGCGAGCGCGTCGCGGGCGCCGGCGAGGCGCTCGCGCATCGTGTAGATCGAGAGCGAGTCCATCAGGAGACCGATTCGGCGGTGGCCGTTCGCAATGAGTCGTTCAACCGCGCTGTGAGCGCCGCCCTGGTTGTCGATCAGGATGGCATCCGCGGTAAGCCCCGAAGCCGGGCGGTCAACGAAGACAACGGCTACGCCCAGATCCATCTCCGCCTGGAGGTAACGATGGTCTGCGCTGGTTGGCACGACGATGAGTCCGCTGACCTGCCGCTGGCACAGGTCAAGGGCAAGAGCGCGCTCGATCTCCGGATCCTCCTCCGAACTGGCCATGATCACCTGGAACCCGCGAGCACGCGCAACCTTGGCGACCGCGCTCGCGAGCTCGGTGTAGAACGAGTTCGAGACGTCCGCGGTAATCAGCCCGATCATCCGGGTCTCGCTGCCGGCCCGCAAGCTCGCGGCGATTCCGTTGCGACGGTAGCCCAGCTTCTTGATCGAAGCGAAGACCTTGTCGACGAGGTCCCGATCCACCGTCGGGACGGCGTTGACCACACGCGATACCGTCTTCAGACTTACGCCCGCGTCCGAGGCGACATCGTTCATCGTCGGTCGCTCCCGCGCGTATGCTGCCGCCGTGCGCTCCCCTCGGTCGTGAATCCCAGGCGTCATGAGCATCACGCCGCCGGCGGACGACAGACGAGAAGGCTGCCGGGGCCTGTGACCGTGAGCGGACCTGCCGAGTGCGGCACCACGACGGTGCTCCCCCGGCGCAGCGCGAGCTCCCGCCCCTGTCCGAACTCGAGACGAAGTGAGCCCTCCGTCACGATCAACACGGCGAAGCCGGCTTCGAGACCCAGTGGCGTGTCGACGTCGTAGTGGCCGAGACGGAAGAATTCGGTCGACGCCGCCACGAGCACTGAGTCACCGTGAGCACCCGACGTGATGAGCGCGGAGATCTCCTCCTCGGTCCGCGCTCTGACGTCGACCGCACCGAGCGCGTTCTCGAAGCCGAGGCCCAGGTGACCGTCACGGCGACCGTCGAGCTCGAAACCACGCCACTCGAGCAGGATCGAGAGGTCTTCCGGTTCCTGCACCTCGGCCAGGAAGGTGTCGGCGCCGATCGCGTGCAGCACGCCAGGCGGAACATAGACGGTGTCTCCGACGTCGACCCGGCGACGATGCATCAGGGGCAGCAGCTTTTCGATGTCCTGCGCCACGACGATTGCCAGAAGGTCCGCTGGATGGATGTCCTCCGTAAGGCCCAGATAGATCTCGCCTGGCTCGAGGATGAACCATGCCTCTGCCTTGCCATGAGCGCGTGCGAGATGGTACGAGGCGAACTCGGTCGCCGGGTGGGCGTGGACCGGAAGGCGTTGGCCGGCATCCAGGAGTTTGACAAGCAGCTTGACGTCGGCGCCGAAGCGTTGGACGTGATCCTCCCCCAGCCACGACACGGGATCATGCTCGACCGCATCCCGAAGCACGGGGCCGCCGGGGAGCACCGTGAGCCCCAACGACTTCTGGCCAGCCAGGGTCGTGGTCGAGCCTACCCAGTCCTCCGGGACCCGATCACTGTGGCTCGGCGCCCCACGAAATGCCGCGATCCGGGGACCGCCCCGGTAGAACCGGTCGGCGGGCTGGTTGGCGGGCACAATGATGGGTTCCATTGGCATCCTTCTCTCGTTCAAGAAACTGCATACTCATTCACGCGCGCGGCCAGGTCCTGATCGACCATGGCGATCGCGTCGCGTGTCGTTGCTCGGCCCGAGATCAGCGTCGCCGCACAGGCGATCGCGAGCCTCCCGGTCTCAGCGGGGTCGAGTCCAAGCCACATGCCATACAGCAGGCCGGCCGTCGCCGCGTCCCCTGCGCCGTTCGTGGTGACCGTGTCAGCGACCGGCGTGGGCCGCATCCAGAATCGCTGGTTCGCCCAGCCGGACGACAGACCCGCCAGTACCTGCCCGCCGGAGGCGATCCGCTCGGGCGAACCGGTTCGCAGGTACAGGCCTTCTGCCCCAGCCGAGATCGCCACGATGGCGACGCCGGCGTGGATGAACTCCTCGGCCAGCCGCTCAACGAGACCGGTCGAGAATCCCTCGGCGAACCCCAGGGCCGATCTCAAATCGTCGGCACTGGGGCTGAACACATCGACCAGGGGAAGCACGTTCGCGAGGATCGCCCTCCAGTCGAGCGCGCCCACCTCCGACTTCGGGTCGACGACCGCCATGTCGAGCGACGTCGTCACCCCTGCCGCCACGGCCCGATCGAAGAGGCGCCGCAACGGGAGGCCCTCGCCGGCGAGAAGACCTCGCAGCAGCGGTGGATAGCCGACGTGCAGCATCGCGGCGCCGTCGAGGTCGACGGCACGGTCGTCGAACAGCGCGTTCGCGCCCGCATGGTGCCAGATGGTTCGGTCGGCACCGCGGGGTTGGAGAACGATGCTGTACGAGGTTCCGGCCTCGGCCGCGATGGCCAGGCCGTCGCTCGAAAGGCCTCGATTCTCGAAGATGGTTCGAACGACTGCCCCGAGTTCGTCGTCGGCGATCGTCGCAACGAGCCGCACCGGCGCACCCAGATCGGCGAGGTCTCCGCCCGTGTTTCCGACGCATCCGCCCAAGGTCATGGCGACGGGACCGACTTCACTGAGATCCCCAGGGACGACCGACACCTCGCCCGCGAGCGTTGGCGTGATGTCGACGCAGATGTGCCCGGCGACCACGATCTCCCCCGCCGGGTGCACTTCTGGACAACGTTGTCTCACGGTCGATAGTCTGGCACGAGTTGCCTGCCCGTCGACATCCCAGCGACAAGACGGTGACTCACGCAGATCGGAACAGCAATGGCGCTCTACCGCTTGAACAGGCTTTTCAATCCCGGATCGGGTCGCGCCCTCGACGTCGCGGTCGATCACGGGTTCTTCGGCGAGGCGGCGTTCCTCACGGGCATCGAGGACATGCGTTCCGTCGTCGCCACACTGATCCGCGCCAACCCCGATGCTGTGCAACTGACCATCGGCCAGGCGCGGCACTTGCAGTCGGCGCCGGGCAAGGCCAAACCCGCGCTCGTTCTTCGTACGGATGTCGCAAACGTCTACGGCAACCCGCTTGATTCGCACATCTTCAGCCATCACCTCCCGAATGCAATCGAGGAAGCGGTGCGACTGGATGCGGTCGCCGTGTGCGCAAATCTCATGCAGCTGCCCGGCCGACCGGAGATCCGAGAGGCCTGCATCCTCTCGATCATGGCCTTGCGCGCGGAGGCGACGAAGTACGGAATGCCGCTCATGATCGAGCCCCTGGTCATGAGGGACAACGCGAAAGGCGGCGGGTACATGGTCGACGGTGACACGGAGCGGATCGTGGCGCTCGTGCGCCAGGCCGCGGAACTCGGCGCCGACCTGATCAAGGCGGATCCGACCGACACCATCGCCGACTACCACCGCGTGATCGAGGTCGCGGGTGACGTGCCCGTGCTCGTGCGTGGCGGTGGGCGCGTCGATGACCGCGCGCTGCTGCAGCGCACCACCGATGTGCTCGCGCAGGGAGCGCGCGGCATCGTTTATGGACGGAACATCATCCAGCACGAGAAACCGGCCGGAATCACCCGCGCACTCATGGCCATTGTGCACGAGGATGCAACCGTCGATGCCGCCCTCGCGATCGTCGGCGGGAGTGCGGAATGAGCGCGAAGACCGTGAACGTCGCCATCGTCGGCGCCGGCCTGATGGGCAGGGAGATCGCTGCAGCGATCCAGCGCTGGCCCGCCCTCATCGGCCACCCCGTTCGCCCACGGCTCACGGCGGTGTGCGACATCAACCCCGCGGCCCTCGACTGGTTCGACCAGATCGACACCGTGACGACGAAAGTGACCGACTACCGCGAGCTCCTCATCGACGACTCCATCGACGTGCTCTACATTGCAGTGCGGCACGACCTGCATGAGCAGCTCTATGTCGACACCATCAAGGCCGGCAAAGGCCTGCTCGCGGAAAAGCCGTTCGGAATCGATGGAGGGGCAGCGGATGCGATCCTCGCCGCGATCTCGGCGCATCCGGAGAGCTTCGTGCGCTGCTCGAGCGAAATGCCGTTCTTCCCCGGCGCCCAGTGGGCGATCAACTATGTGGCGTCGGGAGCGCTCGGCCGCATCATCGAAGCTCGCACTGCGTTCCTGCACTCCAGCGATCTCGACGCCACCAAGCCGCTGAACTGGAAGCGGCAGAACCAATACTGTGGCGAGGCAGGCGTCATGAACGACCTGGGCATGCATGTCTGGCACGTGCCGCTGCGACTCGGCTGGGCACCAGAACGCGTCTACGGCATCCTGCAGAACATCGTCACGGAACGCCCGGGTCAGGACGGTGCGCTGCAGCCGAGCGACACCTGGGACAACGCCGTCATCCATTCCTGGAGCCGCCACGAGGGCATCGAGTTCCCCCTCACGACGGAGATGAAACGAATCGACCCCGGGCACAAGAACACCTGGGAATTCGAGGCCATCGGCATGGACGGCGGTGTGCGGTTCTCGACCAAGAATCCCAAGCAAGTCGAGGTATTCAGCACGATCGACGCCCCCGGCATTGGCAGGGAACAGTCCTGGCACCGGCTTGACTCGGGAAGCCAATCGGTCTGGCCGACGGTCACCGGGGCCATTTTCGAGTTCGGATTCTCGGACTCGATCCTCCAGATGTGGGCCGCATACCTCGCCGAACGCGAGGGCGCCCTTGGTGAGCGCTTCGGCTGCGCCCGGCCGGCCGAGGCGGCGGCCACACACGGAATCTACCGAGCGGCCATCACGTCGTTCGAGACGCGCACTGCCGTCACGCTCTGAGCTTGCCCTACTGCGGGTGAACGACGCTCTGCAGGAACTTCGCAGTCCGAGGGTCCGACGGGGAGCCGAAGATCTGCTCAGGAGCCCCGGCTTCAACGAGGCGCCCGCCCGCCATCATCACGACGCGATCCGCCACCTGCCGCGCAAACTGCATCTCGTGGGTGACGACGATCATCGTCATGCCGTCGGCGGCCAATTGCCGCATGGCCCGGAGAACTTCGCCGACCAGCTCCGGATCCAGGGCGGACGTGACCTCGTCAAACAGGATGGCAACGGGGTCCATCGCCAGCGAACGGGAGATCGCAACGCGCTGTTGCTGGCCACCGGAGAGCTCATGCGGATAGTGGTCTGCCCGATCGGCGAGACCCATGCGATCCAACAGCTCCAGGGCGCGCTTCCGCGCATCCTGCCGTGGGATCTTGCGAACCCAGACCGGAGCCTCCATCACGTTTTCCGCGGCGGTCAGGTGCGGGAAGAGGTTGAACTGCTGGAATACCATCCCGACATCGAGTCGAACCTTTTGAAGGCTGCGATGGTTCGGCTTATGCGGCTTGTGCGGCTTACCGCTTCCCAAGGGTTGCGCATCCGCAAGCACATTGCCGTTGATCGTGATCCGACCTGAGTCGATCGTTTCCAGCCCATTGAGCGTGCGGATGAAGGTGGTCTTTCCCGACCCGCTCGGTCCAATCAGGACCACGACCTCGCCGCGGGAGACATCCAGGCTGAAGTCATGGAGTACGGGGGTATCCCCATAGCTCTTGACGACGTTCTTCGCTTGAATCAGGGGACTGTTGTCCGTTGCTTTATCCACAGTGAAAACCATCCTGTCCCGTGTTCCTACCCTGGCCATGCGATCGCAACATCATGCCGTGACCCTCTTCGGTCGGGCCTTCCGCCTGCTCAGTTCGAGGCGACGCTCGAGCGCGCGAAGGCCAAGGCTCGACGGGTAACTGACGACAAGGTAGAAGACAGCCACGACCGCGTAGATGCCGAAGTAATTGAAGGTCGCAGCGGCCAGGATCTGACCGCTGAAAAGAAGCTCCGTGACAGAAATCGTCGACGCCAGGGCGCTGTCTTTGAAGAGGGCGATGAAGTAGTTGCCCGTGGCGGGCAGTGCGATCCTGCCGGCTTGCGGCAGGATGATCCGCCACATGACGAGCACCCACGGCATACCGAGGCTCGACGCCGCCTCCCACTGGCCGTGGGGGACGGCCTTGATGCTCGACCGGAAGACCTCACTCAGGTATGCGCTGTAGTTGATGCCGAGCGCAAGCACGCCTGCCACAAACGGATCCAGGCGAATCCCTGCCGCCGGAAGGGCGAAATAGGCGAAGAACAGCTGCAGGATCAGTGGCGTGCCACGGATCACCTCGATGTAGATGGTCGCCGGAATGTAGAGCCACTTGTTGCGAGGCTCAAGACGAATCGTCGCGAGGACAAGCCCAACCACGAGCCCGAAAATCATCGACAATACGGTCAGCTCGACGGTCACTCCGAGTCCCGTGAGGAGACTCGGAAGCCAACTTGTGATCTCGCCCATTTCTGCCTTTCTGGACTGTCAGATGTCTCTGGACTGTCAGATGTCGCCGCGTCGACGCGGCACTTCGGCTCGCTTCTTCAGGAAGCGAGCCGAAGCACTGCTTTCGTTACTTGAGGTTGTAGAAGCTGGCCGCAGGCGTGAGGCCGTTGGCGGTCATGATCTTCGCCGCCGTGCCGTCGGCCTTCATCTGGTCGTAGACCTTGTTGAAGAGGGCCACAAACTGCGGATCGCTCTTGTTGACCGGAAGGCAGTCGCCGGTTGCATCCTTGGGGTCCGCGCCCGTCAGGTTCGTCAGGACCTGGTACTTGAGGGTCGGGTCCTGCTTCAGGAAGTAGGAACCTGACACCTGGTCGATGTAGCCGGCGTCGATCTGGCCCTGGGACACGGCGAGCGCCAGCAGGGGGGCCGTCGTGAACGCCTTGACCTGAATCGACGGGTCCTTCGCGGCAAGAGCCTGGAGCTCAGTCAGCAGAGTCGTACCCGCGTAGCTTCCAACCGTGAGACCGTGCAGGCTCGCCGCCGTGATCCCGTTGATCTTCTTGGGGTTGCCTGGGGCAACAATGAGCGTGCCCGGGTTGTAGACGATCGGCTCGGTGAAGTTCACGACCTGGGCGCGTGCCGGCGTGTTGTACATACCTGCGGCAATGGTGTCGATGCGGTTGCTCTGCACCTCGGGGACCATGCTGCTGAATGGCGTCGCAACGGCGTTGATCTTCACGTTCATGCCGACGCGCTTGACGAACTCGGCCAGCACCTGAGGGATGACGCCGACGGCCTTGCCGCCAGAGATCGACGAGAGCGGAGGCTCCGTGTCCACACCGATGTTGAAGACGCCTGCCGCCTGGATCTTCACCAGTGCGGGCGAGCTCTTGTAGAGAGCGTTGGAACTACCGCTCGCGGTCGGCGCGGAGCCCGCCGCCGGAGCGGAAGAGCATCCAGCCAGGAGCAGCGCAGCGATAGCCCCAACGGCTACTGCCATGGTTTTGACGGTCTTGCTCGAACCCATCTTGCAATCCTTCTGTCGTTTCGGAAAATACATTCCTGCTGTGTGAGCCATGAGGCCCATGAAACTGTCGTCCGTCAGCCGGCCTCGCCGCTCGCGGATACGATATACCGTACGCTACATATATTTCATGCTCGTTACGGGGCAGCGAAGTCTCGCCTAGACGTGCCCGAACTCGGCGAGGCATTCGGCCAGGGTGCGCCCCTGGCGGAGTGCTTCGCGCACCTTGACTTCGGTCACGGTCAGCGACTCGGCCTCAGCAAGCACCTGCTCGACGTAGGCATCCGGGATGACGATTGCCCCGTCTTCGTCCGCGAGGACGAAATCGCCTGGGGCGACAGTGACCCACGTGGATGTCGCACCTGGAATAGAGATGGGCTCCTGCCAGGACGTCACGCGCCAGCGTCCGATCGACTGCGTCGGAGTCCGGTAGCGCGCGAAGACCGGGAACTCGTGCTCGCGGAGCCAGCGAACATCGCGGATGCCGCCATCAACGAGCGCTCCCACCGAACCGCGCTCCTTCATCCCGATGGCGATGAGCTCGCCGAAGTAGCAGACGCCAACGCCGTTGCCGCTCCAGACCGAGATCTCACCCTCGGAGATCCCGGCGCAGGCTTCCATCTTCTTCGCGTCACCGGTGCCCTCGTATGGCTGGGTCTGCCCGGCGATCGTGTACGCCCACCCACCCAGTCGCTCCCCCGAGTACGGGACGAAGTCGGCGGCGAGTCCCTGGTCGGGGAGGCCGAGCTTGTCCAGGGTGTCGGCCACGTTCGCCGTGTCGACCGCCAGGTACCGCTCGCGGATCGCCTTCTTCTCTTCTGCTGTACGCATTGGTGCATCTCCTAGTTCTCAAATCTGACGCGGCTGTTCTCAGCCGCGTGTGTCAAATGCTCGGGATCATCCCGCCGTCGACCCGGGTGACCGAGCCGGTGATGTACGAGGCCCGTTCACTGGCGAGGAAGGCAACGACGTCGCCATACTCGGCAGGATCGCCGTAGCGACCAACGGGTATCCTGCTCACGCTCTCGGCTGCGACATCCTCGACCTGGCGCCCTTCACGCTCGGCCTTGGCTGCGTCAAGGCTGACGATCCGCCCGGTGGCGATACGCCCGGGCAGGACGATATTGGCGGTGATCCCGTCGCGGCCGACCTCGGCGGAGAGGCTCTTCGACCAACCGACCAGCGTCGACCGGAGGGCGTTCGAGATCCCGAGGTTGGGGATCGGAGAAACCACTCCAGAGGACGTGCTCGTGATAACCCGGCCCCAGCGCTGTTCGCGCATGTCCGGCAGCACCAGATCAGTGAGCCGGAAGACCGGGAGGACCATGGACTCGACGTACGTTCTCCACGTCCCTACCTCGACACCCGCTGTCGGTCCGGGAGGCGGGCCGCCCGTCATGTTGACCAGGATCGAAATGGCACCCGCCTTCTTCTTCGCAAAGGCCACGAGGCCGTCAAGCTCGTCCACCTTGGTCAGGTCGGCGAGCATGGGCACCATCGTTCCCCCCACGTCGCTCACCCGCTGGGCCGTGCGTTCGAGGCGCTCGGCGTTTGAGCCGCAGCCGATGACTGTTGCGCCTTCCCTCGCCAGCGCAACGGCGATTGCGCTCCCCAGTCCCCCGCCTGCACTGAGTACCAGTGCTACGCGGCCCGTTATCCCTAAATCCATCTCTCTCCCTTGTTGCGCGCCCGAGTAATCCTCAAACAGGGCGCAGTAAACCGAGCGCTGGGCGCGGAGGCGAACAGTGCTTATGTGCGTGGCGCCGACGCGACTCTCAGGTCGCGGCGATGAGCGCGTGCGTGTGCGTGTCAGGCCGAAGGCAAGGAGTACTGAAGTACGTCCCTCACATGGTTGGCGGCGAGCTCTGCGGCCTGTGCCTCATCCCGCCCCTTGATAGCGGATGCGATAGCGACATGCTGCTTGGCGCATTTGATCGAGTCGGAGCTCGACAAGGCATGAATAGCGCGCAGGGCACTGCTGAGTAGGTAGGCGTTCTCCGCAATACGCTCGAGCTCTGGATTGCCCGCTGCAGCCCAGACCCCCGAGTGGAATTGGCGATCCGACTGGCGGAAGTTCGTGGCGTCGTGCTGCTCCGCGAAATCGAGCGATCGCTGCGCCATCGCCTCGAGTTCGCTGATCTGATCATCCGAAGACTTGAGTGCAGCCAGACGCGCGACCGCCGATTCCAATATGCCGCGCAATTCATACGCCTGGATCAGAGCCTCGCGTGACGATTCGATGATCGTCATCCCACGAATGGGCATGGACTGAACCAGGCCCACCTCCCTCAGGCGCAGCAGTGCCTCTCGGACCGGAGTCTTGCTCACGCCGAGATCCTTGGCAAGCTGGGCCTCGGTGACGGCGCTACCCGGCGCAAGCGTGCGCGAAATGATCGCCTCGCGGATGGTGGCGAACACCTGGTCCGACAAGCTCTCCGGCCGCTGCTGAATGGTTAGAAGATCGCCCACACTTCACCTCTCCGTCGTCTCGTCATGACCTGACCACCTGGCCGCCCTGCATCACGAAATCGATGCTGGCGAGTCTGGTCAGGTCGCTCCGGGGATCACCCTTGACTGCGATGATATCGGCGGAGGCACCCGGGCGGAGCGTTCCGACCTCGCCCGCGAGTCCCATCAGCTCAGCCGCCACCGTCGTAGCGCTTCGGATGATGTCAGTCGCCGACATCCCGATCCGCTCGAGGTACGGCATTTCCTCGGCCTGGTTGAATTCGGTCCACGGAAAACCGCCAACGTCGGTTCCGAAGGCGATCTGGACCCCCGCATCGAGGCAGTTGCGGAGCGTGCGAGCCTGCACGTCGAGGATCGCCTTCCAGATCGGGCCGCGTTCTTTCGCCCGGTGCTCGACCACATAGTCGGCAGCGAGCAGGGTCGGGCTGAGGTAGACGCCACGCTGCGCCATCAGTCTGGCGGCTTCCGGGCGAATCGAGTAGCCGTGTTCGATCGAGTCGACGCCGGCGGCGAGCGCCATGTCGAGTCCGATGTCCGAGGTGGCGTGAGCCGCAACCCTGACCCCGCGCGAGTGCGCCTCTGTGACGATGGCGGAGAGTTCCTCTGCGGTCCAGTTCGGCGCGGAGTCGATGTATCCGTCGGCGTTGAGCTGCCTGCCCGCCCCGGAGTTCGTGTAGACCTTGATCCAGTCGGCCCCATACGAGATCTGCTCACGGACCGCGCGCCGGCACGCGTCGGCGCCGTCGACGACCTGCACGCCAGCGGGGAACTGCCAGTCCGGGCGGTATCGCTGCACGGGATACGTGCCAGTCGACGAGAGCGCAGGGCCCGCGACCTGCATCCGCGGCCCCTCGATGACACCTTCAGCGACGGCATCCCTGAGAGCGACGTCTGCGTAGCCGACCCCCTCCGAGCCCAGGTCCCGGATGGTGGTGAAACCGTTGTCGAGGGAGATCCGCATCGCCTGCACTGCGTGGGCGATCCGGTGCGCCGGATACTCCTCCATGAGCTGGTAGCGCGCCTCTTCTGCACCCTTGTTGCCGTGCAGCAGGATGTGGGTGTGCGCGTCGATGAGGCCGGGCATGAGGATACTGTCGCCCAGGTCGATCAGGCGCGCATCCGCTGGCGCAGTCGCCTCGACGGACACAATCCGCGAATCCTGGATGACGAGGACGTTTCGATCCGAC
>JAUZGC010000205.1 GCA_030840105.1 Microbacteriaceae bacterium | reverse complement strand
CACAGCGTGCCCGGCGCGCCGTCTTGCCAGGCGCGCCGGGCACCTGCCTCGTATGGGGGGGTTACGGTTGGCGGAGTACGGCCGATAGGTAGCATCGACGATCCGCGGCCGGCGGGTGCGTCCCGCTGCTTCTGGAGCCCGTACATGATCATCGTGACCAAGCTGAATGACGCCCAGTTTGCGGTGAACCCTGATCTGATCGAGCGGATCAACACCGAACCAGACACAACGATCACGATGGTTGGCGGTGTGAAGTACGTCGTCCTGGAACCACTGGGCGAGGTCATCGACCTCATCGCTCAATTCCGCGCGCGAGTGCTCTCGGAGGCGTATGAACACCGAGGATCTTCGTCGTTCGAAGCGGAAGGTAACTGAGCGTGGATCCAGCGATGATCATCGGGCTCGTTGGCGCGTTCGGGGCCCTGTTCGCAATGGTATTCATCGAGCACGCAAGCGTCGTCTCGTTGCTCCTGCCTGGCCCGATCCTGCTCGTCTTCGGGGCAACGATCGCCGTGGGCTTCGCGGGCGGAACAGTCGGCGACTCGCTCAAGGCCTTCACAGCGATTCCGTATGCCATGAAAGGGCAGCGCCTCGACTTCGAGGCGACCATCGACAAGCTCATTGAGCTGGCGGACAAAGCGCGACACCACGGGTTGCTGTCGCTCGACGATGAGAGTGCAAGCATCGATGACCCGTTTCTGAAGACAGCGCTGCAGGGCGTGGCTGACGGCTCAGACTCGGAGGACCTCCGGATTCTTCTTGAGGATGAGATCGCGACGACGTCGAAATCGAGTCGGACGTCAGCGAAGTTCTTTTCGGCCCTCGGCGGTTACGCCCCAACGATCGGCATCATCGGTACGGTCGTTTCACTGACCCACGTGCTCGCGAATCTCTCGACGCCCGGCACGCTCGGTCCTCTGATCGCGAGTGCATTCGTGTCCACGCTCTGGGGGTTGTTGTCGGCAAACTTCATTTGGCTTCCGCTCGGAAGCCGGCTCACTCGATTGTCTGATCTCGGTGTCGAGCAGATGACCATCGTCATGGAAGGCGTTCTGGCGATTCAGGCTGGAACTCCCTCTCGCGCACTCGGCGAGCGGCTGAAGGCAATGGCTCCGAACCGCAGGAAAACGGTTGACGCATGAGTCGAGGGCAGTCTCGCAAGCATGGCGTCGACGAGCCGGAGCACGCTAACGACGAGCGATGGATGGCTTCGTACATGGACATGGTGACCGTGCTGATGATCACCTTCATGGTTCTGTTCGCGATGTCGTCCGTGGATTCACACAAGTTCGCGGAACTGAAGAATTCACTTCAGACCGGCTTCGGCGTCGTCACGAGCCAGAAGGTCGACACCGCAACGGGAGTGATCGTTCCGCCCAAGGCCGTGACCACGAAGAAGGCCACGACCCTGACGCCGCTGCAATTGGCGAGTGTCGAGGTGACCAACCTCGACAAGCTCGAAGCGGAGATCAACAGTCAGCTGACGGCCCAGGGTTTGCAGAACTCCGTCTCATATTCAATCGACCAGAGAGGGCTGACCGTCGGACTGGTCGGAAACCAGACCTTCTTCGACTCCAACCTCGCAGCTCTGACGCCGATCGCGACCCGAATCATCGACATTATCGGTCCGATCCTCGCCGCGACAACGTACAACTTGTCGATTGAGGGCCACGCGGATGTCAGGCCACCTGGACCGCCGTTCACATCGAACTGGGAGCTGGCCGCCGATCGTTCGATCGCGGTACTCAGCCTCCTGACGAGCCAGTCCGGGCTCGCGCAGACGCGTGTCGACGCGGTCAGCTACGGATCGGCGCAGTCAGCAGCGACCACAAGTGCTGCCTCCCTCGGACAGGACCGCCGCGTCGACATCGTGGTTCTGTCTGCCCAGCCTGCAACCGTGCGGGCCCTCATCTCCCAGGTCGCTGCTGCCGGGGACCCTGTTGCAGTTGCCGCAACGAATTAGCGCTACAGGAAGCCCTCTCATGAACGATGACGACCAGCAGACACGTGACTCGGCCGCAAGACCATACGACTTTCGGCGACCGACGGCGCTGGCCCGCGACCACTCGCGGGTGCTCGAGCTTGCGTTCGAGACCTTCGCCCGGCAGTGGGGTACACAACTCACTGCGAAGGTCCGGCTGCTCTCTCAGGTGACCTGTGAGAACCTCTCGATGCTGACGTACGACGACTACGCCGCTGCCTTGCCATCCAGCACGGCGATGGTGTTGTGCGCGATCTCGGATGTCGATTCCAAGGGGGTCATCCAGTTTCCGACCCACTCGGCGCTGACCTGGGTGAACGCCATGCTCGGTGGCACTCGCGAGGTCGGTCGCACCGAGCGTCCATTCACCCCGATCGAGCATGCCCTGGTCCAGCGACTGATCGACGATGCCCTGGAAGACCTCAAATATTCACTCGGCCCGCTACTTTCACATGACATTCGCGTCGATGCGATCCAGTACAACTCGCAGTTCGCGCAGGCCGCGCCTACCACCGAGCTGATGATCGTTGCGCGGTTCACGATCCGCGTCGCAGACAGCATCGCGGGCGCGACGCTCGCCATTCCAGCGCACCTCCTGCTTGCTCATCTCGGCGAGACGAACCCAACCGTGGCCGTCGACAATGCGAAACAGTTGCTTCACTCCCAACTGGCGCATGTCCCCGTTGACGTCGCCGCCCGGCTGACGACCGCGTTCGTGCGGCCTGCGGCGGTGCTTCGAATGCAGGTCGGCGACGTCATCCCCATTCCGCATCCACGTCATCGACCGCTCGACGTCGCCGTCGGAGGGCAAACCGTAGCCACGGCGGCCGTCGGCGCCGCCGGATCGCGTCTCGCCATTGTCATCACCAATCCGGAGGAAACCAACTCATGATCGAAAATGCCTACGTCGCCGCTGCCGAGATGCTCAGGCATGCTCCGCTCTCGACCGGCGAACTGGTCGTGACGGAACGTCCCGCCGGGTCGCCAGCGCCCGCGACCGCGGGTGCGGCAGTCACGGCGAGCTACGTCGGGGCTCCGTCGGCGGAGCTTGCACTTGCCGTCGCCGACTCCGAGGCAATACTCGCGGGGGCGGGTGGCCAGGTCGGGCTCGGTATCGCCGACATCCTTCACCCAAGTTTGGTAGCAGCGGCCGAAAAGCTCGGATCCGGTGTGCTCGGCGCATCGGCGGTGGCAGACGCTAGCGAATTGTTCAGCGACCCATCCGCGCTCACGTTCGCCGTCAGCGACACAGACGGTGCAGAGATCGCCTGGTTTTCGATTCGTGCCTCGAGCACATACAGCGCCGGAACTGCATCACTCTCGGATGTCGCCGGAAAGCTTGGCCGGATCTCGAACGTCGAAATGGCACTCACCGTAGAAATCGGACGCACCCGGATGTCGGTCCGCGACGTGCTCAGCGTGGAACCCGGGGCAGTGATCGAGCTTGATCGCTCCGCCGGCTCGCCGGCAGACGTGCTCCTGAATGGACGTCTCATCGCCCGCGGGGAGATTGTCGTTGTCGACCAGGACTACGCCGTAAGGATCACCCAGATCCTCGACATGGCTGAGGAGCTCGTCTAACCGTGGACACCCTGTTCACCGCGCTCCGCGTTGCCGTCTCACTCGCGGTAGTGGTTGGGCTGCTGTGGTTTGTGCAGCGAAAGAGTGTTCGGTGGGCACGCAAGAAGACGCCGGAGAAGATCTTCGTCATCGGCAAACAGTCGCTTGGGTCGAAGGCACACGTCGTCATCGTCGAGGCCGACGGAACGCGTTTCACTCTCGGCGTGACCGAACGTGGAGTGTCCGTCTTGAAATCGCGGGACGCGGTGACCTTTGCCGACGAGTTGGCTGCCGCTGACGATGAGGGCAGCGAAAAAGTGGTGCCGTTCCGGCTCGCGCTCGGGCCGGTCAATGCCGGCGGCTTCATGGAGTCGATCACGTCGCCGGAAACGTGGAAGAAGGCGGCGCAGACGCTGAGGACACCGAAGTGACCCCTGCCCGCGCGGCGGTCGCAGTTGGCCGCACCGTTCAGGTGCGGCCGTACGTCATTGCCTTCTTGATCGTGGTCGCCGTTGTGGGCATCATCCTCGTCACAGGAGCCGGGGCGCACGCGGCTACGGTCGCACCGCCCGGCCCGCCCGGCCCAACGGCTCCTGCGGCTCCGGCGGGCTCCGACTCGGGGCCGACCATCTCGATCAACGGGGTGAACGGCAAGCCCGCCGATGCAATCGTCACACTGCTCGGGATCACATTCCTGTCGATCGCTCCGTCGCTGCTGATCATGATGTCGTCATTCACGAAAGTGTTCGTCGTGCTCTCGATGACGCGCAATGCGCTCGGCCTGCAGACGATCCCGCCGAATCAGGTCATCGCCGGGCTGGCGCTCTTCCTCACCATGTTCATCATGGCTCCGACGATCACCGACATCTATTCGCACGCAGTTCAACCGTATCTGGCTGGGCATATCGACTTCTCAGCAGCGTTGGCGGCGGCAGAAGCACCTTTGCGATCGTTCATGGTGGCCCATACGCGACAGGAGGACATCGCGCTGATCACGCGAGCCGCTGGACGGGCGAACCCTGCGAACGCGAACTCGGTGCCGTTTCCCACCCTCATTCCGGCGTTCGTCATCTCGGAGCTTCGGGCCGCGTTCATCATCGGATTCGTGATCTACATTCCGTTCCTCGTCATCGATCTCGTCGTCTCTGCCGGCCTCCTGTCGCTCGGCATGATGATGCTCCCGCCGGTAATGGTGTCGCTCCCTTTCAAGATTCTGCTTTTCGTTCTTGTGGATGGCTGGGGTCTCGTCATCCAATCACTCGTCGCTAGCTACAAGTAGGTGCCCACATGAATACCACCGCGGTCTTGCATCTGGCCAGTCAGGCGTTGCTGCTGGTCGCCGAACTCGCGGCGCCGATGGTCATCACGGCTCTGGTCATCGGGTTTGCCGTCTCACTGGTGCAGTCGATCACCCAGATCCAGGAGATCACCCTGTCGTTCGTCCCCAAGGCGATCGGCGTGTGCGTTGCGCTCATGATCTGCGGCAACTGGATGATCAGCGAAACCGTCACCTTCACCCAGCACCTCTTCCAACAGATCCCCAGTTTGTTGGCCGGGTAACCGTCGTGAACATCCCCATCGATCAGAACTACATCGAGGCGGTCGTGCTGATCTCGGTGCGGATCGTCCTGTTCCTCATCATTGCGCCGCCGTTTTCGTACCAGTGGTTTCCGCTGCAGGTGAAGGGGATGCTGTCTGTCCTGCTCGCTCTGGTGATCGCGCCGCAGGCAGCCCGGGGGTACGTCCAGGGCGACACCGGAACCTTCATCGTGGATCTCGTCACCGAAGCGGTCACGGGTGCGCTCCTGGGATTCCTGGTGTACGGGGTGTTCTCCGCTGTGCAGAGCGCTGGCGCATTGCTCGACTTGTCCGGCGGCTTCCAGGCAGCCCAGCAGTATGACCCCGCCGCCGACATCGATGGCGCGCAGTTCTCGCGCCTGTATCAGACCACCGCCCTGGCCCTGCTTTTCGTGTCAGACGGTTATCAGCTCGTCATCGGCGGACTTGTGCGATCGTTCGAGTCGATCCCGCTGACCACATCCGTCGACTGGAATTCCGTCGCGCAAACCCTCACCGGTTCGATCACGCAAATGCTTGTCGCGGCTCTTCAGATCGCCGGCCCCATCATGGTCGTGCTCTTCCTCGCCAACGTCGCGCTTGGGCTGTTGACCCGAGTCGCTCCTGCTCTGAACGTGTACTCGCTCGGTCCGCCTGCGCTCGCCCTCGCGACCGTTGTGCTTTCCGGAATCGGCATTGTCGCGCTGCCGAACATTGTCGAGTTTCTCGTGCAGAAAGCCAGCCAACTGATTGCGGGCGGTTCATGACCGACGTTCAGGAACGCACAGAGGATGCAACCGACAAGCACCTCAAGGAGGTCCGCTCACAGGGCCAGTTGCAGAAATCTCGTGATCTCAGCGCCTGGATCGCGATAGCCGCTGCTGGAGTGATGCTGCCTGCGACATTCACCAATGCGCAGCAGTCGGCCGAATCACAGGTGTTCGCGATCCAGTACGTGATTGAGAACCCGAGCAGCGGTGCGGCGATGTCGGCGCTCGGGTCCGGTCTGGGTTCTGTGGCCGGAACGCTCCTGCCGTTGCTGCTCGTCGTTGCACTGGCGATCGTCGTCTCGACGGCGGCCCAGGGCGGAATCCATCTGAAACGGCTGAGCCCGCGCTTCGATCAATTCAATATCGTCAAAGGCATTGGTCACCTCTTCGGCGCGAAGACGGCGTGGGAGGCAGTCAAGACGCTCGCGAAGTCCACGATTGTCGGTGCCGGATTCTTCATGGTCATGCAGACACTCATACCGGTCCTCCTGCAGACCGGCGGACTGTCGGTGCAGGCGCTGCTCGGCTCGGCGGAAGGCGGGGTCTCGTCGCTGGTCCGGCTGGCAATCGGTGGCGGATTGCTTTTCTCCGGGTTCGACGTCTTCGTCATCATCAGGCGCAACCGTAAGGCATCCCGGATGACGAAGCGTCAGGTCAGCGACGAGCACAAGAACTCGGAGGGCGATCCGATGGTGCGCGCGCACCGCCGCAGTCGGCAATTGGCGATGAGTCGAAACCGCATGCTCGCGTCGGTCGCCGAGGCGAGCGTGGTGATCGTGAACCCCACTCACGTGGCGGTTGCCCTCGAATACGAGGCCGGAAAGTCGGCCCCCCGGGTGGTCTCGAAGGGGGCAGACCTGGTGGCGGAACGCATTCGCGAGGAAGCCAGGGCGAACTCGATTCCCATGGTCGAGGACATCCAACTCGCGAGGACGCTTCACAAGACCTGCGAGATCGGGCAGGAGATCCCGGTGGAATTCTTCACGCAGGTCGCGAAGATTCTTGCTTTCGTGATGGCGTTGAAAAAGCGCGGTGCCTCACTGAAAGAGATTCACACGCTGCCCGTACCGCGCCACAAATCCAACCGCTAAGCACCGGAAGGCATGACACTGTGAAAACAAAGAACCTATCGCTTGTCGCGGTACCCCTGGCAGTCGTGGGTATCGTCTTGCTGCTTGTGGTACCGGTGCCGGCCTGGGTACTCGACACTCTCATTACCGTGAACATCATCCTTGCGATCGTGGTGCTGTTGACCACCATGTTCGCGCGCAAGCCACTCGACTTCTCGGTGTTCCCCTCGCTGCTCCTGATTGCGACGCTGTTCCGGCTCGGGCTCAACGTCGCGTCGACCCGGCTCGTGCTCGGCCAGGGTTACGCCGGCCAAGTTGTCGACACGTTTGGTCACGTCGCCGTCGGCGGCAACATCATCATCGGTGCAGTCGTCTTCCTGATCCTTGTCGTCATCCAGTTCGTCGTCGTCACCAAGGGAGCGGAACGCGTCGCAGAGGTCGGCGCCCGCTTCACCCTCGATGCCATGCCAGGAAAGCAGATGGCCATCGATGCCGACCTGAATTCTGGCCTGATCACCGATGCGCAGGCACGAGAGCGTCGCGCCGAGGTGGCCGCGGAAGCCGACTTCTACGGGGCGATGGACGGTGCCTCCAAATTCGTCAAAGGTGACGCAATCGCGGGCGTGCTCATCATTGTCATCAATGTGATCGGCGGCATTGGAATCGGCATGCTCCAGAACGGGATGCCGATCCTGGATGCGATGAACAAGTACACGATTCTCACGATCGGTGATGGCCTCACGGCACAGATTCCTGCGCTGCTGATGGCGGTGTCGACCGGCATGATCGTCACCCGGTCAGGGGCCGAAACCGATATGGGATCCACGGCGAGCGCGCAACTGTCGCAGTCGCGCATGGCGCTGATCATCGCCGGTTGTGCCGCGATCGCCCTCTGCCTGATCCCGGGCATGCCGAAGATTCCGTTCCTCCTCGTCGGTGGTCTGCTCATCTGGGGGGCGCGACGGATCAAGACGACTGCGAGCAAGAAGCTCGCCGACGAAAAAGCCCGCGCCGTGGCAGAGAAGACGACAGGCACGACGGATACGACGGAGGACCTGCTCGCGCATATGCGCGTGCATCCACTCGAAATCCAGCTGGCGGCAGATCTTATCGACATCGTCTCCGGCGGGTCGGATGACCTGCTTGGCCGGGTTCGGGCATTGCGACGCAAGCTCGCGATGGATCTCGGCATCGTCGTGCCGCCGGTTCGTACCCGCGACAACGGCGATCTGCCACCATCCACGTATGTCATCCGGGTCTCTGGCGTCGAAGCCGGTCGGGGATCGGCGCCTCGCGGCAGAGTGCTTGCCCTCGGTGACAACCTGAAGAGTCTTTCCGGCACAGACACGATCGAACCCGTCTTCGGGCTGGCGGCGAAGTGGATTCCGACCGAAATGCGCCATGCGGCCGAGATGGCGGGGGTGACGGTCATCGACCGGGTGTCCGTAGTCGTCACCCACCTGTCTTCGGTCATCACCAACAACGCAGGTCGGCTGCTGACCAGAGAAGACGTGCGGGTGCTCACGGACGGCGTCAAGAAGGTCAACCCGTCGGCGGTTGAGGAGCTCATCCCGTCGCTGATGAGTCTCGCCGAGATCCAGCGCGTGCTGCAGGGCCTGCTCGCCGAACGCGTCCCGATTAATGACCTGGGGCGAATCTATGAAGCGTTGACCCTTCGAGCGAAGGTGTCGCTCGAGCCGGAGGGGCTCATCGAGGCGGCGCGCCAGAGCCTTGGCGCTGCACTGCTCGACAAACTCATCGACGACAACAAGCTTCGGGTCATCACTATTGCGCCTGACCTCGAACAGGCGATGCTCGAGGGGTTGCGCCACGGTGAACTGGGGTCGCACATCGTGCTCGATCCCAATGCTCTCGAAAACATACTCAACGAGATTCGCTCGCTCGCGCAGGGCCACGAGGGTGCAGTGCTCGTGTGCGCTCCACAACTTCGGCCGGCCGTGCGTAGGCTCGCCGCTCCGCAAGCGCCAGCACTCCCCGTGCTGTCATACACCGAGGCGACCGCTGCTGCGGCCACCATTGAAACGATTGGAGTGATCCGAGTTGGCACCACGATTTTGGCCGCTTAGCGGCTCACGCCCCAAAGGGAATGTCCACGAACTGAGGGCGGACGCCGCCCTCGCCCGGCTCCTCGATGAGGCCGACGAAGCGGAAATGGATTTCCAGCTCAGTGCTGGTTCGGCAGAGTTCGACGGTGTCATGCAAGAAATCCTCGACACCGGTATCACTGACACCAACATGGCCGACCCCGGAATGGCCGTCGTCGAGGACGAAACAGGCAGAATGGCCATCGAACCGATTCCGGCACCGATCCGCAAGCCTGACCCGTTCGTCCTCCCCGCCCGCCTGGCGCCGAAGCTCGCCACGAATCCTGGTGACCTGGTCTTCGTGTTCGGCCTGCGAGATGACGCACTGACGGTCGCGCTCGCACTTGCACGAGCCACGCCCACCATAGAGGTCGCGGTCGCAGGAACGATCGGAAGACCGGGTTCGCGGCACGTCGGCGATCGCCGGGAAGCACTCCAGGCCAGGGCCGATGGTGTGCGCCGTGGAGGTTCCACTCTCGTCGCAATCGGCGCAGGCCTTGCGCCAAGCGAGGCGGAACAGTACGCGGCCGTTCTCCACGATGTCGTGCCGGACCAGATCTGGATAGCGGTCGATGTGACGCGCAAGCCGGAAGACACCCGCAACTGGGCGCGCATGGTCGCAGACGCGGGCGGGGGAGTCGACGCGATCGCTGCGATCGGCATTGCCTATACGACCACGCCAGACTCCACCAGCTATCTCGGTATCCCCGTCGGCTGGGCTGATGGCCGGACAGACGTTTAGCCAGGCGACGCGCGCTCGCGGTCGCCGGCCTGCACCGCCAGGTGACGGGGCAGCGTTAGGATCGAGTGTGCACAATGTCCTCCCGACTGCTGAGGCAGCGGTCTTTGAAGAGAGCACAGAGCGTGGCTGACGCGTCGTCCGCCGATCCTCGCCAGAATTCGCGCCAGCGGGCCGTCCAGCTGTCACTGCGGCTGGTCGAGCTCGAGGCTGAGAATTCGAGACTCCGGGAAGAACTGGCGCAGTGGTCGATGCACCACGCGCACGCTGCCTCTGGCATCCGGAAGCTTCGCACGGCTGTCACGAGTGGAAGGACAGAACCTGCAGAGCTCCTCGCGATCATCAGTGACCCAGAGGTGAACTCCGGCGCGAGTCGCTTCGTCGCTGACTTCATCGATGGCCTGGTCGCGGAATGGACCCATAACCCGATCCCGAATCTGTCGCGATCAAAAGTACGCGACTGGCTCATCGCGCACCGTTCGTTCGACGCGTGATGCTCGCCAGCTGACGCGCGCGCCGGCTGTGGCGCTCGTGCCCCGTTCAGCGCTTCGTGGTTGTCAGCAGACCCGTGCCACCCCCGAGCGCGAGAAGCAGCGCTCCACCAAAGACCCACCAGGTGATGTCCATGCTCCCTGCGGGCGACGCTGGGCGAGAGGTTTGCGGCAGCACTGCTGCCGTGGCGGTCTTCGCTGAGGCGGTTGGGCCGACGGATGTAGCGGGGTGGAACCCGCTGGTGCTGGCGCCCCCAGGGTTCGGGGCTACCGGAGCGCTCTGTGCTACCGGAGCGGCCTGTGCCGGCGGCGGCACAGTGACTGTAATGCTGCCGGTCGCGCAATCTGCGGGGTTGATGCTTGAGCAGGCGTAGTAGCTGAACGAGAGTGGTCCAGCAAAATCGGGTGCGAGTCCAGAAACGACAAACGTGCCATCGCGGACGACCACATTGCCCGCAACCGGTTGGTGGTTCACTGTGACCGTCGTCTCGTCGGGCGGATTGGCGCTGCGAAGGCCGGGCACGATGACAACCAACGTGCGGTCAGGCGCGAAACTGACACTGTCGGTTACGGCGTCGGGAGCGAACGGCGCTACGACGCTGACCGCGATCGACCCCGTGATACACGAGTTCGGGTCGCCGACGGGGCACGCGTCGAACGAGATGCGGTCATTCCCCACCTGTGCCGCCGCCGTATAGTCGATGGCTTCGGCGTTCACCGTCGCTTCCCCTTGATCCGCATGCACCTGTAGCGTCGACCAGTCGACTCCAGCGGGATGGGTGAGGTACACGTCGGGCGTAATTGCGATTGTCTGATCGGTCTCGACGGCAATCGTGGGGTTCGAATTGGAGACAAGGGTGCTCGGCTCGATGACGATCGAGACCTCGCCGGTTTGGCAGACCGTCAGGGCGAGATCGGTGCACGCGGTGTACTCGAAGAAGACAGGAACGACGATGGGCGGAACCGGGGGCGCCGTCGGACCCTGCACCTGCGGACTCGGAGCGAGAGTCACATACTGTTCTGGAACGTCAGCAGGTGCCGTATAGCTGACCACTGAGTCCGACGATTCGACTTGACCAACCTGTGGTGGCGTGATGAGGCTGAACGTATTGGCGTCAAGCGGGGCTCCAACAGTGGCGTCGGACGTAGCGATAGCCAGATGGACCGCGACGGTGCTCCCCGGCGTAGCGGTAATCGCCAACACCGGTAGCGCACTCGTCACGGCGACGGGATCGGCCTCGGCGGTTGAGGAAAAACCGCCGATCATGACGGCAACGATCAGACCGCCCAGAATCCAACGGCCAAACCCCACGACGGACCGTCCCACTCGCGCTGAAGTATCTCGCGCGGCCTCGGGGCGCGTGTTTTGCAGCATTCGTTGTGTGGGCACGGGCGCATGTGAATGCCGTTGTCGGCGGCATCCGGGCCGGCAGCAAGGAGCCGGCGCGCACAAGCCTAGCGACACCGGAGGGCCCGAAGGGGCGCGTTCGTCCGTGTCAGATGTCAGGCAGATTACGAAAATAACGAATTGGTAACAACGATGCATTCCGGGCTCGAAATTGTGCCCTGTGTTGGGTACCAGAATGAGCTCTCTACCCCATGCTCGGCGGGGTCCCGGCGGCTAACATCAAAACACCCGCTGAATTTGTAAATGAGTTCGTGCGCCGAAGTGCCCCGGTCGCGTTCCCACTAATCGCTTACCCCAGAAACTGCATTATCTGAGGAAAACGTGAACACGAACGACCGTGATCAGCTCGTCATCGACCACCTACCGCTCGTCGGCTATATCGTCTCCGACCTCTGCAATCGGGCGACGCACCTCGACCGCGACGACCTCGCGTCGGCGGGTCAGTTCGCCCTGTTCCAGGCTTCCCGCGCATTCGACCCCGACCGTGGTGTGCCGTTCACCAGCTACGCTCGAACGAGGGTGACCGGGGCACTCGCCGACGAGCTTCGCTCGCGCGACTGGGTCTCGCGAGGCACTCGCGCGCGCATCAAAGAGACCCTGGTTGTCAGCGAAGGTTTGGCCGCGTCGCTGGGAAGAACACCAACGACCGACGAAATTGCGGCCGCCCTCGGTGTCGATCGCGCAGCCGTTCTCGCTTCGATGCACTCGTCGAAATCCGGCCCGATTGCGCTCGAAGAACACCTGGACGAACTGACATCTGCGATCGTCGGGCCGGAAGAATCGGCCGAGACACTCGAGCGCGAGGAATTCCTTCGCCTCGCGGTCGCAGCGCTTCCCGACAGGTTGCGCCTGGTCGTCAATCGGATCTTCTTCGAAGACATGCAGGTCAAGGATGTCGCGGCCGAGCTCGGCGTCACCCACGCTGCGGTTTCGCTTGCGCGAAGCGAGGCGATGCGGCTTCTGCGCGAAGGATGGCTCAGGAACTTCGACTCGGATGCCGGAACCCTGCCCGAGCCGGATTTCAACCCGACGACAAAGCGCTCAGCATACTTGGCGAAGCTCGCACAATTTGCGTCGTCGTCGATCCACCAGCATGCATCCGCGTAGCTGGCGACGGGGCGCGAATTCGCCAACACGATCGACGTGACGGAGTTATAGATGCTTGTCCTGACCAGGAAGATCGGGGAGAAGATCCTCATCGGTGACGACATCGAGCTCACCATTCTCGACATCCGGGGTGACGGTATCCGGGTCGGAATTGACGCGCCCCGCGGCATCAAGATCCAGCGAGACGAAGTTGTGCGCGCGGTCGAGGCAGCGAACCGGGAGGCCCTTCAACAAACCGGCGCGACGGATGAGCAGTTGCTTGCGAGCCTCCAGGGGCGGACTCGGGACCAGGACGCAGTTCTGCCGGGGGCAGTGCTGTCGCAATAACTGGCTACAGGGTCGCGTCAATCAGCCGCGCAGTCGGAATGGTGTGATCGGTCGTACCACGCTGCGTATAGGTGGTTGGGACGCCGGGGATCCCGTCGGCCGTTTCGTTGTCGCCCGCGTCTCGCAGGGCACGGATTTCGACGATGAGTCCGATAATGGCATCGACATGCGATGCAAGGATGTCCTTCCAGACCGGATCCGATGCGGCGTCCACCAGATCACGGAGGAGAACGTCTTCCGAAAGGCCCCAGTCGCTGGCAACGCCTGAAATGGCGACGGAGGTCGCGACATTCGCCGCTCCGAGGCGCTTGACGACGACCTCGATTTCGCGAGTCGCGTGCGGCGCCCACCGTGTCTTGCCGGCGGCGCGAATCCATTGTTGCTCTTCGTATTTGAATAGCAGCATCTCGAGAAGATCACGCTGGCGCCACAGCGCGGCAGAGAGCTCATTGGTGCTCATCGGGTTCCTTAACGATTCCATTCATGGTCTTCTGGCGCACCAAAGGTCGGTTCGCAATTTCATAACAACCTATCGGCATCTTTCATCCACCGGTGATCGGATCTCGGCGCCCAGCGTGTTCGACACCGATGGCGGCCCCATCCGCCAGCGCCGTGCTCACCGGAGGCCGTGCGTCTCACCCCTCGACCTGCAGGATCGGCTCGATCACCTCGAGGTCGGCTGCGAGGCCGATGTCGACCAGGTGAATTCGTCCGGCGAGCCGGGATGCGGGCTCCAGGAGCAGGCCGGCTTTGAACGCGCCGAACGTGACCGTTGTGTCGGCAGGAAGAACGAGCGCGCCCGGCACGGTGCCGTCATCCGGATTGATGCCGCTGGGAACATCGACTGCGATGACAATGGGGCGCAATGGGGCGGCCAGGACAGGCAGGATCGAGGCGACGAGCTCTCGAGCTATGCCGCGAAGCGCGGGATTCGCGCTCGTGCCCGTGCCGAGGATGCCATCGACGATGACGTCGACACCGGCAGCGAGCAAGGCGACGCGTTCGGCGTCGATTCGGTCGTCGCCCTCCACCTCGCCGGCGTCCTCGAGATCGAATCCGTCCTCTCGCGTGGCACCCGCCGCAATCGCCGCCGCCAGCGCCTCTTCGTGCATTCGCGAACCGGCGGCCACGATGATGATGTCCACGTCCTCTGACGCGAGTTCGGCCCCCGCGTAGAGCGTGTCCGCTCCGTTGTTTCCCGAGCCGACCAGGAGCAGCACGCGGCCGCTGCGCCCGGCCGCAACGACAGCCAGCACCCGCCGGATCTCGTCCGCGAGGCCAGCCGCCGCCCGCTGCATGAGGGGCTCACCCGAGGCCAAGTGCGGCGCTTCCGCGGCGCGAACCTGCTCCGCCGAGTACCCCCTGATCACGACCGGTCCTGCATCAGCGCTCAGCCATCGATCGACAGTGTCACGTTCGGCGTAGGGGTCATGACGCCTCCAGGGCTCTTATCCGCACGATATCGGGTTGCAGCGGTTGCTTGCCCATAGTCTGGCGTCAATCGAATGCGATCGCACCACTGAATGCGATCGCACCGCCGAAATGCGCGCGCAGCACTCCGGGCGTGCGAATGTTCACGACAAATACCTTCGCCGCCTCGCTGAAGAGCTGGGATGCTTGAGGCGATGCTCCGTTTTGCCGGAGCGACGAGGAAAACGATTATGGGATTTTTCGACCGCCTCCTGGGGCGCGAACGCCTGGAACCGATCAGCCCGGAAGCGATCAGCCCGGCGCCGCGCGGCAACACGGCGCCGCAGCGCAGCGATGACGAGATCGCCGTCGAGAGGTACAAGTACCTGCTCCGCACGGCACCTCCCGAGACGATCGAGAAGGTGCACACCGAAGCGTTCTCAAAGTTGACGCCGCAACAGCGCGACATCCTTTTTGAGAAGCTGTCCGAGAATGCGACGCCGAGCGAGCGCCCAGCGGATGCACAGCCCGCAACCCTCGCGCAGGCGGCGACGCGTGCGGAGCTCCAGCAGCCCGGCACCATGGCGAACACCCTTGGCGGGTCCGGCGCGGGCGGCCCAAGCTTCGGGGCCATGTTCGGCAGTTCGCTACTCGGAACTGTGGCTGGCTACGTGATTGGCTCGGCCATCGTCAGCTCTTTCATGCCGATGGATCCGGGTGGGGATGTCGGCACCGGCGACTACAGCGACTCAGGCGCCACCGACTCAGGCGCCACGGATGCGGGCAGCAATACGGGTGCGGGCAGCGATACTCGTGTGGGCGGCGATACGGATGCGGTGGACTCGGGCGCGGGCGACGCGACTGCCGCGGGCGACGGCTGGGAAAGCAGCGGGCCCGACAGCGCCGATTTCGGGGGATTCGACGGCTTCGACGTGTGACCTGACGACTACCAGTCGACGGCTACCCATGGACCGCTTCGGTCTGGACGTGCGCCTCCTTGCGGATGAAGAATGCCGCCACGATGGCGAAGACCGAGATGATCGCACCGCAGAGGAATGCCGCGCGGATCCCGGCTGCGGTGGCCTGGACATCCGATGCCCCATGGGTGACGAGATTCGCCGCCTGGGAGGTCATGACCGTGACAAAGAGCGCCGTGCCTGCCGCGCCGGCGAGTTGCTGGACGGTTCCCACGATCGCACTCCCGTGCGAGTAGAGCTCCGGTTTCAGCGCGGCGAGGCCAGCCGTGAAGAGGGGCGTGAAGAGTAATGCGAGGCCGATGCTCAGCGTGAAGTGCGCGGCCAGCACCCACCAGAACGAGGTGTGCTCGTTCATCATGGTCATTGTCCAGAACACGGCGCTGACGATCACCGACCCGGTCACGAGCAACGCGGTCGGCCCGATCCGGTCGTAGATCCGTCCAACGCTCGGAGCGAGGAGGCCCATCGCGAGACCGCCGGGGAGCAGGAGCAGCCCGGTCGCCAGAGTGTCAAGACCGAGCACGTTCTGCATGTAGATCGGCAAGAGGATGATCGTTCCGAACAGCGCCATCATGCTGATCGTGAGCATCGTGATCGAAAAAGTGAAGGTTCTCGACGTGAAGGTGCGCAGGTCGAGCAGCGCGCGATCCGTCCGCTGCAGCCACAGCTGGCGAACGACGAAGAGGACGAGCCCGACCACGCCGACCGAGAGTGGCAGCCAGCCGACGATCGAGCCCATGTCGGCCGCACCCAGGTTGCTGAGTCCATAGACGAGCCCCCCGAAACCGAATGCCGACAGGATCACGGAGAGCACGTCGAATCGCGTGCGGCGCGGCGTTGTCACGTTCTGCACTCGAATGGCACCGATGATGAGCATCGCGAGCGCAATGGGGAGGACAAGGATGAACATCCAGCGCCAGGGGAGCACGCTCAGGATGAGTCCGGAGATCGTCGGCCCAATCGCGGGCGCGACCGAGATGACGATCGAGATATTTCCCATGACGCGGCCTCGCGAAGCAGGCGCGACCAAGGTCATGACGGTCGTCATGAGCAGCGGGAAGGCGATGGCTGTTCCGCTCGCCTGCACGATCCGCCCGACCAGCAGGATCTCGAAGCCGGGTGCGGTCGCCGCAATGAGCGTGCCGGCGCTGAACAGTGTCATCGCCGCAATGAAGATGGGGCGAGTGTTGAAGCGCTGGAGGAGGAAGCCGGTGATGGGGATCACGACGGCCATCGTGAGCATGAACGCCGTCGTCAGCCACTGCGCGGCGCTCGCCGCGATATGAAGGTCTGCCATGAGGTGGGGGAGGGCAACACCCATGATGGTCTCGTTGAGGATGACCACGAACACCGAGATCAGCAGGATCGTGATGACAAGCCGATTGCGCGCGCTTGTGGTGGCGTCCGAGGTGTCGGCCTCGGCGATCATGGTCGGAGCGGTGAGCGGTGCAGTTTCAGACATGTGATTCCCGTCGAAGAAGGCGGTCGGCAACAGATCGCGACGACATTCACTGGTGGTGTCATCGATGGATGGTGTCACCGATGGATGTCGTCACCGCTGGGCCAGGGCAACGGTGCCCCGTTTGCGGACCCGAGGTCCGCTCAGGCCTACGCGCTGGGCAGCGCGTACTAGGGAGTCTGCCGTAATCCACCGACATTGGGAACCGGAACCGGCCACTCGGCCGTGCTCATTCGCTGCGAGCGAACGTGACCGAGCGGACGTGACCGGCAAACGTGACCGAGGATCAGGGCATCGGCGTGAGAACAAACACCGGAATCGGCCGCTCCGTCTTCAGCTGGTAGCCCGCGTAATCCGGCCAGGCTTCGACGGCACGCGCCCACCACGTCGCCTTCTCGTCGCCGGTAACCTCGCGCGCAGCGTAATCCCGCTTGGTGGCGCCATCCTGCAGCTCGACATGCGGGTTCGCCGTCACGTTGTAGTACCAGACCGGATTCTTGGGGGCGCCGCCCAGCGAAGCGACGACCGCGTATTCGCCGTCGTGCTCGACGCGCATGAGCGGAGTCTTGCGGAGCTTGCCCGTCTTGGCGCCGACCGACGTCAATACGATGATCGGCTTGCCACGGAGCGCATTGCCCTCCGCACCGTGTGAACGTTCGAACACCTCGACCTGGCGGGTGGCCCAGCCCGCCGTGCCCGGCTCGTATTCTCCTGTGAGTGGCATGTCTCGAATCTACGCCCATGCGAAACCACATCAATCCTCCGCGTGTGACCGCATGTTTCGTCGCACAATGCGATTCGCGACGGTGGCGCGCACGATGGTAGGCATGGCTAGACAAATTCGCTTCAACGCGTTCGACATGAACTGTGTCGCCCACCAGTCCTCGGGGATGTGGCGGCATCCGGATGACCAATCCTGGCGCTACAAAGACCTGCGCTACTGGACCGAGCTCGCGAAGCTGCTCGAACGCGGCACGTTCGACGGAATCTTCATCGCCGACGTGCTCGGCACCTACGACGTATACGGCGGATCCAACGAGGCCGCTATCCGCCATGGCGCACAGGTCCCTGTCAATGACCCAGTCCTCCTGATCTCCGCGATGGCGCTGGTGACGGAGAATCTCGGGTTCGGGGTGACCGCGGGCACCGCATACGAGCATCCGTATCCATTCGCACGGCGGATGTCGACCCTCGATCACCTGACAAACGGCCGCGTCGGCTGGAACGTCGTCACCGGGTATCTACCGTCGGCCGCGCGCAACATGGGCAACGAAGACCAGCTCGAACACGACGACCGTTACGACCACGCGGACGAGTACCTCGAGGTGCTCTACAAGCTGTGGGAGGGCTCGTGGGAGGACGACGCCGTCATTCGCGATCGCGAATCCGGCGTCTTCACGGACCCTCGCAAGGTGCACGAAATCGGGCACAAGGGCAAGCACTTCAGTGTGCCAGGCATCCACCTCTCCGAACCGTCGACGCAGCGCACGCCCGTCATCTACCAGGCCGGCGCATCCTCCCGCGGGATCGCGTTCGCGGCTGGCAACGCCGAGGCCATCTTCGTGGCCGCTCCAACAACGGCCGTCTTGAAGGGCACCGTCTCGAAGATCCGGGATGCGCTCGAAGCGGCGGGGCGCGACCGTTACTCCGCGAAGATCTACACTCTGCTCACGATCATCACGGATGAGACGACGGAGAAGGCCCAGGCGAAATACGAGGAGTACCTCTCGTATGCGAGCGAGGAGGGCGCGATTGTCTTCATGTCCGGCTGGATGGGCATCGACCTGTCGCAGTACGACCTCGATGAGCCGATCGGCAACGTGAAGAGCAACGCGATCCAGTCTGCGGTTTCCAACTTCCAGCA
>JAUZGC010000210.1 GCA_030840105.1 Microbacteriaceae bacterium | reverse complement strand
ACTGCACGACGATGTCGATGCAGCCGGCGACCGTGGGCACGACAAACGACGCGTCAATGTTGCGCCCGGCCAGGAGCGGCAACGTCGAGAGCTTGGCGAGCGCATCCCTCGCGCCGTTCGCGTGGATGGAACACATGCCCGGCAGACCAGAGTTCAAGGCGATGAGCAGGTCGAGGCTCTCCGCCTCGCGAACCTCGCCGACCACGAGCCGGTCCGGCCGCATCCGCAGCGCTTCCTTGATCAGGCGACGCAGCGTGATCTCGCCCGTGCCCTCGAGGCTCGGCTGGCGGCACTGCATCGAGACCACGTCGCGCGCTGAGAGGTCGAGTTCGAACGTCTCCTCGACTGTGACGATCCGCTCGTTGTGCCGTGCGACCGAGAGCAGCGAGTTGAGCAGTGTCGTCTTGCCACTCTGGGTCGCGCCGGACACGAGCACATTCTGCCCCGCCAGCACGCACATCCGCAGGAACTCCGCCGCTTGCTGAGTCAACGATCCGAGCGCGACGAGCTGGTTCAGGTCCCGGATCTGCTTGGCGAACTTGCGGATGTTCACTGCCCAGTGCCGTTGCGTGATGTCGGGAATCACGACGTGCAGTCGTGAGCCGTCGGGCAGCGAAGCGTCGACGAACGGAGACGAGAGATCGACCCTGCGGCCGGATGACTGCAGCATCCGCTCGACAAGGTCGCGGACATCCGCGTCGGTGAGCATGGTCGTCGTGAGTTCGGGTACGCCGTCGCGCGCGACAAAGACGCGACTCGGCCCGTTGATCCAGATCTCTTCAACGCCGGGATCGTCGAGGTACGGCTGCAAGGCGCCGAACCCGGTCAGGGACGCGACGATCTCGCGGGCCGCGCGAACCTCGTCAGCAATCAGCGGCAGCGAACCGCCCAGCGCCCGCTCGCTGTAGCGCCGAAGCTCGTCGTGCACGTACTCGTGCGCGAGCGCTCCGCTGGTCGACAGATCCACGCCATCGCGCCGCACCCGTGACCGCACCTGGTCTGCGATGAGGCGCACGGCGTCGTTCATCACAGCATCATGGAGCGGATGTCGCGGCCGACGCGGAAATTATCCACAGAGCAGCAAAAAATTGCAGTAAGTGCATAAACTCAATTCATGAGCCGCACTGAGGAGCCCCTGACCGCTCTCACCGACATCCCGATTACGACCATTGACGGGGAGCCGACGTCGCTCGGCGCATTCGCCGGCAAGGTCATCCTCGTCGTGAATGTCGCGTCCCGCTGTGGTCTGGCGCCGCAGTACGAGAAGCTCGAGGCGCTGCAGAAGACGTACGGCGAGCGCGGTTTCACGGTGGTCGGTTTCCCGAGCAACCAGTTCCTCCAGGAGCTGAGCTCGACGGACGCGATCAAGGAGTACTGCTCCGCCACCTGGGGCATCACGTTCCCAATCATGGACAAGGTGCGGGTGAATGGCCGGTCAGAGCATCCGCTCTACACAAAGCTGAAGAAGACCCCGGATGCTGAGGGCAAGGCCGGCAAAGTGAAATGGAACTTCGAGAAGTTCGTGATCACGCCATCTGGAATGGTTCACCGCTTTCGGCCGGCGATCGAGCCGGATGCCCCCGAGATCGTCGGCGCCATCGAGGCAGCGCTGCCGGTCCGATAGTCCCGAGCCGCTCGTCGTCGACGCCGTACACTGGATGCGGCACTCGCGGGAGTGGTGAAATTGGCAGACACGCAGGATTTAGGTTCCTGTGCTTTCGAGCGTGAGGGTTCAAGTCCCTTCTCCCGCACTGGACACCGGAACAGCGTGCCCCGAATTCTATAAGCACCCGGTGAACCCACCGAAAACGCAGGGATTCTCGCTAAACTTCACAGCGAATCCCTCAACTTCCGCAGCCCACCGGCCGCACGATAATCGACGACTGGAACCGCGCATGATGCACACGACCCTGATCCCATGGCTTGATCCCCATACCCTTATTTCAGACTTCGGGGCCTGGGCGCTGCTTGGGGTGTGTGCCATCGTTTTCGCCGAGACGGGCCTCCTGATCGGGTTCCTCCTGCCCGGTGACACCCTGCTCCTGATCACCGGCTTGCTGACCTTCGCCGGACTCATCCACATCCCCATCTGGCTGGTCTGCCTGGCGATCGGAGCCGCGGCATTCCTCGGCGGTGAAGCAGGCTATCTGATCGGCCACAAGCTCGGCCCACGTGTTTTCGAGCGCAAGGAGTCAGGCGTCTTCAGCGTGCACAATGTGCAGCGCACCAACGCGTTCTTCGAGCGTTTCGGCGGCGTTGCCGTGATCATTGCCCGATTCGTACCCATCGTGCGTACCTTCGCCCCCGTCGCCGCTGGCGTCGGGCACATGAACTACAAGAAGTACTCCCTCTACAACTTCATCGGCGCGATGATCTGGGGCTCCGGTCTCACGGCCATCGGATACCTGGTCGGCCATATCCCCCCGGTTGCGAGGTTCATCACGGACTACATCGACGTGATCCTGCTCGCGGCCGTCGTGGCGACGGCCGTCCCCACGATCTACCACTACGTGCAGTCGAGTATCAAGGCCAAGCGCACTGCCGCGGCAGCGCCGGCCGCGGCCGGCGACATCACGCTTGATCCCGACGCGTTCAACCAGCACCACGAGCACTGACCCGCGCTGCGTCTAATCGCGGGCGCCTGCCCTGTGCGAGGCGACGCCAGCGCTAGCGGTGCAGTTCGTCCTCATGTTCGGCGTGCTCGGCCGGCTCGAGCTGGAACGTCGAGTGCTCGACGTCGAAGTGCGTGGCGAGGCATTTGGAGAGCTCATCGAGCAGCGCTCCGGTCTTGCCTGAACTGAACACCCCGGCTGCGACCACGACGTGTGCCGAGAATACGGGCGAGCCCGATGTGATCGCCCACACGTGCACGTCGTGTACGGCAACGACCCCGGGCGTCCCCATGATGTGTGCACGGATCTCGGCGACATCCGTGTCCGCGGGCACCGACTCGCTCAGAACGCGGATGACATCGCGCAGCAACACGAACGCGCGCGGTGCGATCATCGCCGCGATCAGCAGGGACGCAATCGCATCCGCCTGGACGAACCCCGTGGTCAGGATGACGATGGCGGCCACCACGACCGCGAATGAGCCGAACAGATCGCCTAGCACCTCGAGGTAGGCACCGCGCATATTGATCGAATGCTGTGCGGTCGGCCGAAGCAGAAGGAGCGCGCCCAGATTGGCGACAAGGCTGATCGCCGCGACGATCAACATGGGAACACTCTGCACCTCGGCCCCCGATGAGTTGACCAGCCGCACGATCGCACCGACCGAAACGAACCCGGCAACGACGACGAGGATCAACCCGTTGATCAGTGCGCCGAAGACCTCGGCGCGGCGATAGCCGAACGTTTGGCGGTCCGTCGCCGGCCTGGCCGCGACGATAGTGGCCACGAGGGCGATCGTGAGCCCGGTGAGGTCGCTCAGCATGTGGCCGGCGTCGGCCAGGAGGGACAGCGATCCGCTGATCCACGAACCGGCGACCTCGAACACGAGGACGCACGCGACAATCCCGATCGCGATCGCAAGCCGGTTGCGATGGGTCGCGGATGTCGCGTGACTGTGGTTGTGGCTCATCTCACCTCAACGGTAGATCGCCACGAGCGCGGGCGCTAGCGAGCCGCTTAGATAGGAATGAGTGCCGTTCTCAGTTGCCGGCTCGCTCGCCATCGGCGGCGGGTTCCAGCGCGCGCAGGACTGGGATCAGTCGCTCGAATGCCCTTGCCCGGTGGCTCTCGGCGTTCTTGGCGTCCGGACTCAATTCGGCGGCCGACACGCTGTGGCCCTCTGGCAGGAAGATCGGGTCATAGCCGAAGCCGTGCTCGCCCCGCGGCTCGGTCGCGACCCGCCCCGGCCAGATTCCCTCAACAACTGCCTCCGACCCGCTCGGATCCGCAAGCGCGATTGCCGCGGTGAAGTGCCCGCCGCGGTGCTCCTCGGCGATATCCGACAGCTGGTCGAGCAGCAGGCGAAGGTTCGCCTCGCCGTCGCCATGCGCGCCAGCCCAGCGTGCAGAGAAGATTCCCGGTGCGCCGCCGAGAACGTCGACGCAGATGCCGGAGTCGTCCGCGAGCGCGACGAGACCCGTATGCGCCGCGGCCGCGCGCGCCTTGATGAGCGCGTTCTCGGCGAAGCTGATGCCGTTCTCCACCGGCTGTGGACCGTCGTACGCGACGATCTCAAGGTTCGGCATGGATGCACCCAGGATGCGCTGGAACTCCTCGACCTTGTGCTGGTTGTGGGTGGCCAGCACGACCTTGAGGGTCATCGGCCCTCGGCCAGCGCCGCTGCCTGCAGCTCCGTGAGTGTCGCGGTGCCGCCCAGCGCGAGGTCGAGCAGGAGGTTGAGCTCCGACCGGTCGAATGGAGCGCCCTCCGCCGTTCCCTGCACCTCGACGAAAAGGCCGTGGCCGGTGACGACCACGTTCATGTCCGTCTCGGCGCGGACATCCTCAACGTATGCCAGGTCGAGCATCGGCTCGCCGTCAATGATGCCAACGGAGACCGCTGCGACGCTGTCGATCAGCGGTGTCGCTTTCTGCCCGATGAAGCGGTGCTCTCGCCCCCACTCGATAGCATCTGCCAAAGCCACATAGGCGCCCGTGATGGCCGCCGTACGCGTGCCGCCGTCGGCCTGGAGGACATCGCAGTCGATGACGATGGTGTTCTCGCCGAGCCCCTTCATGTCGACAACCGCCCGCAGGCTGCGCCCGACGAGGCGGCTGATTTCGTGCGTGCGACCGCCGACCCGGCCCTTGACGGATTCCCGGTCCATTCGCTCGTTGGTCGAGCGGGGCAGCATTGCGTATTCAGCGGTGACCCAGCCTTTGCCCTTGCCCGCCATCCAGCGTGGAACCCCATTGGTGAAGGATGCCGTGCACAGCACCCGAGTGTTGCCGAAGGAGATGAGGGCAGAGCCTTCGGCCTGCTTGCTCCAGCCGCGCTCAATGGTGATGGGTCGCAGCTGATCGGCAGTGCGGCCATCGGCGCGCGTCGTGTCGGTCATGGGTTCTCCTCCGTGGTGGGGCGTGGGTCTTGGCCGGGTCCGTTGTTACGTGGGCGGGTCGGCGGGTGGGGTCTACGGTGCGGGCAGCTCGATCGCGCCGGTCTGCACAAGATCGACGCGCGAGACCTCCGGCCCCATGAAGCGATGGGCAAGGCGCAGGAAGTCGCGGGCATCCGTGCCTGTCGCCTCGAAGCGCAGACTCGGTTCCCCCGGGGCCTTCCGTTCGAGACCCTGGCTGACAAGAGTGCGGTAGACGTCGTTGGCAGTCTCGGTGTTGCTCGAGACGAGCGTCACCCCCTCACCCATGACATAGGAGATCGCGCCACCGAGGAACGGATAGTGCGTGCAACCCAGCACGAGGGTGTCGATGTCGGCCTCACGCAGTGGCCGCAGGTACTCCTCTGCCACGGCGAGCAGTTCGTCGCCACTCGTCACCCCGGCTTCGACGAACTCGACAAACCGCGGGCAGGCCTGCGTGAACAGTTGCAAGTCCGGTGCGGCCGCGAAGGCATCCTCGTATGCGAGAGAGTTCACGGTCCCCACCGTTCCGATGACGCCAACGCGACCGCTGCGGGTCGCGGAGACGGCACGGCGGACAGCCGGTTGGATGACCTCGATCACGGGCACCGAATAGCGTTCCCTGGCATCCCTGAGCATCGCGGCTGATGCCGTGTTGCATGCGATGACGAGCATCTTGACGCCCTGGTCGACCATGAAGTCGAGCACATCCAGCGAATACTGGCGAACATCGGCGATGGGCTTGGGTCCATATGGCGAGTGAGCCGTGTCGCCGACGTAGAGGATGGACTCGTTGGGCAGCTGATCCCTGATTGCGCGAGCAACGGTGAGCCCCCCGACCCCGGAGTCGAAGATCCCAATCGGCGCATCCGTCACGGTAATTCAGAATACTAGGCTTGTTACGTGACCGGCTCATCCGCGCTTCTGACTGACCGTTACGAACTCACCATGCTGGATGCCGCGTTACAGTCCGGGGCACACCAGCGCGAGGCCGTCTTCGAGGCGTTCACGCGCCGGCTGCACGGCGGCAGACGGTACGGCGTGCTGGCAGGCACCGGGCGTCTCCTCGAACTCATCGACCAGTTCCGGTTCGGCGACGCCGAGCTCGACTGGCTGCGTGACAACAACGTCGTTCGCCACAGCACGCTCGACTGGCTTGCCAACTTCCGCTTCAGCGGCACGATCCGCGGCTATCAAGAGGGCGAGCTGTACTTCCCCGGTTCGCCGTTCCTCGTTGTGGATGCGCCGTTCGGCGAGGGCGTGATCCTCGAGACCCTGATCCTCAGCGTCTTCAATTTCGACTCGGCCGTCGCAAGTGCGGCCGCGCGCATGGTTTCCGCGGCGAACGGACGCCCGGTGGCCGAGATGGGTTCACGCCGAACGGGCGAGCGCTCCGCCGTCGCCGCGGCACGCGCCGCTTTCATCGCCGGGTTCAGCGCCACCTCCAATCTGGAAGCAGGGCGCACGTGGGGCATCCCGACGATGGGCACCGCTGCGCATGCCTTCACCCTGCTGCACGACAGCGAGGAGGAAGCCTTCCGCTCCCAGGTCGACGCGTTCGGCCCGTCCACAACGCTGCTCGTCGACACGTTCAATGTGGAGGCAGGGATCGCCCTCGCGGTGAAGGTCGGCGGTCCGGAGCTCGGCGCGATTCGCCTCGACTCCGGCGACCTGCCGTCGCTCGTGTCGACCGCACGCGCGCAGCTCGATTCGCTTGGGGCGACGAACACACGCATCACGGTCACCAACGACCTGGACGAGTACACGATCGCGGCCCTCGCCGCATCCCCCGTAGACTCGTATGGCGTTGGCACGTCCGTCGTTACGGGGTCTGGTGCGCCCGCGTCCGGA
>JAUZGC010000200.1 GCA_030840105.1 Microbacteriaceae bacterium | reverse complement strand
CGCTGAGCTACTCGTACTCACCCGGCGGCGATGGCTGCGGCGAGCGTCGTCACGGCGATCTCCGGATGCCGGGCGCGCTCTGGGGCCGCGTCGAAGGCACCCGGCCGAGCGTTCATCTCCACGGCGGCTGACGTGACGCGAGCGGCGAACGGGGAGAACGGACGTGTCGCGACGGACGCTACGCGCAGCACGGGCAATGGAACATGCATCGTCTTGCCGGGGTGGCCGGCTGCACTGTGGATCGCATCCGACAACGCGTTCAACGTGAGGTTGACGCCACCCCACTCGATGACTCGGCCACTCGGCCCGGCGTCGCGAAGCGCCAAGCGGATCAGCGCCGCCACATCGACGACGGAGACGAAGTTGACGGGCACGTCCCCGCGCCCGAAGACGAGCGTCGCTCCCCTCTTTTGCATCGGCTGCGCAATCACATCGAGGTAGGTCTCGAGAAAAGCCGCGGGCCGGATGATCGTCCATCTCACTCCCGAGGTGACCAGGGCGTTCTCGGCCGCGAACTTCATGCGCAGCAGTTCGAGCGGAGCATCCGGGGCGGCGCCGTGCATCGATACCAGCACGACGTGTTCGACCCCGGCCACCCGCGCCGCATCGATGAGCGCGAGATTGCCGTCGCGGTCGACGTTCTGCGGCGATGACGAGCCCATTGGGCCGAAGCCGGACGCCGCGGCCACGACCGCAGAGCATCCGTCGACCGCTCGCCCCACGGCCTCGGGGTCTCTTAGATCCCCGATGACGGTCTCGATGCCCCGCGCGCCCAGTTCGTCAGCGGCGGCCGAGTCGCGCGTAAGCACACGCATCCGCTCGCCGTCTGCAGCCATGGACCGCACGAGGATGCGTCCCAGTCGGCCGGTGCCGCCGGCCACCAACACGGTCATGGGGTCGCCCTGGACTCCTCGGTCGACCTAACGGTCGACCCGACCGTCACGCGCCGGATGTTGTCGTCGACGGTACCGCTCCCCCGCTCGACCGGTTCCAGGTAGAAGGTACCGTGCACGATCTCCGCGTCGCGGATCGTGAAGAGGATGACGCCGACCATCTCGTGCGCTGACCCGTCGGGCCGCGTGCCCGCCATCCGCCATTCGGTCCAGACGTCGTTGCCGGCGATGCTGCGTGTGCTGGCTGCACCATCGATGACCGTGCCCGTGATGCTCGCGTGCAGGTCGGGGATGCTCGCGAAGAGCTGCTGCCAGTTGGCGCGCACCTGCTCGCGGCCGGTGAAACTGCGGAGTGGGTGCGCAGGGGTCTCGTTGACGTAATCGGCCGCGAAGCATGCGGTCAGGGTGCTGAGGTCGTGAGCGTTGGTCGCGCCGAGCAGCCGGGTGACGACGCCGACAGCGTCAGCGATGACTTCTGTTGGGTTCGGCATCGTTGCCTCCTGCGTCCAGATTTTCGATATAGTGTGCTGTATCTAAATGGGAGTTTACGCTCGATGCCGACGACACGCAAGGAACGGCGCCCATACGACGCCACCGCCCGCCGGGCCGGCGCGGTGCGGCGACGTGAGGGCATCCTCGAGCACGCCCGCCGCCTGTTCCTCGCCAACGGATATGCGTCCACGACGGTCGCCGCCATCGCGGCCGCGTCCGGCGTCTCGTCCGAAACGGTCTACAAGGCATTCGGCGGCAAGCCGGGCATCGTGCGGGCAATCTTCGAACGCAGCCTGCTCGGCAGCGCGCCGAGCACGGCCGAAGAGCGTTCCGACGCTGCCCAGCTCGAGGCGCCGGATGCGCTCACTCTCTTCCGGCGGTTTGGGGAGCTCAGCGCCGAAGTCGCTCCATTGGCCGCCCCCATGATGCGGCTCATCCGGGACGCCGTGGCCGGCGGCGACAAAGAGATTGCAGAGGTTCTGCACGATGTTGAGCTGGCGCGCTACGAGCGAATGCTGCACAACGCCGAAGTGCTGCAGAAGCGCGGCTTCCTCGCTCCCGGCATGACGACCGACCACGCCGCTGACGTGATGTGGTTTTATACTGCCGACGACGTGTTCCGCAACCTGGTCGTATCCCGTCGCTGGTCGCTTGACACCTATTCGGAATTTATTGCGAATGCCCTCGGATCAGCACTGCTCTGAGCCGGATGGTCGCGCGGGGCAGGGCGGCGTCTATGCCGACGTTGGCACCGCCTCGGCGTCCTCCGCGTCGCAGGCGAGAGTTTCGTCGCAGGCTGTAGCGCCAATGGCCTCGATTATGCGGTTGGATGCCGTTGCCAGGACGGCCAGCTCTTCGTCGCTCAGCACATCGAAGAAATAGCGGCGGATGGTGGCGGCATGATCACGCATCGACCCGAGTACGGCACGCTTGCCGTCGGCAGTGAGCACGATCCAGCTGCCGCGCAGGTCGACGGTGCACTCGTTGCGCGCGACGAGTCCGCGACGCTCCATGCGGGTGATGAGGTGGGAGACACGGCTTCTCTCCCAGCCGAGTCGCTCGCCGAGCTGGCGGCCCCTGAGCTGTCCCCCTGGCTCCTGGAAAACGGCGAGAAGGACTTCAAACTCAGACTGTGAGATGTCGGCCATCTGTTGCAGCCGGCGCTCGAGTACCAGGTCGAGCTGTCGGCGCATCGATAACACGGAGCGCCAGGCGTCCCAATGCTCGCTGCTGATCTCCGAAACCTCGGTCATCCAGCAATTCTACCGAATGATTGACACGTCATCCAGTTTTGCTTGAAGTGCCGCCCCCGCCGAAGAGCTCGCTCCAGAATCACCGGTCTCGTGCCCTCGACGAGCAGTGCCCTAAGGTAGATCGCGAAGGGGAGTAGTTCTCGCCCGTGCGCACTCGAAAGGGTGCCGGACGGGCGACGGTGTGTCGACATACTGGCTTCGCGGCCCGGTACACCACCCGCACGGCGGGCGAACGAGACCTTCGGCCACCACCCATCGACGACGTGTTCGCACGTCTCCTTGCCTTGGCCGAAGCGGATCCCCGTCCATCCTTCGGTTGAGGCCGACCGAAGGATTTAGCATGTCCCCCGCAATCTCCCCCGCCGATTCACCGCACGGTGCAGGGCTGGAATCGCGCCCTGCAGACATCCGACGCTGGCGGCAGCGTCTTGCCGATGAGCGTGCTGAGGCCGCTGTCTACCGCGACCTCGCGAGCCGCAGGACCGGCGAAGAGCAGGAGATCCTGCTCGCGCTGGCCGATGCGGAGCGCAGGCACGAGGTGCACTGGCTCGAGCTTCTCGGCGACCAGGTCGGCAAGCCGCGTCGCGGCGACATCCGGACCCGCTTTCTCGGGTTCCTTGCCCGGCGCTTCGGTTCGGTCTTCGTGCTGGCCCTCGCTCAGCGCGCCGAGGCCCGCTCTCCGTACGAGAACGACGCCGACGCGACCGCGGCCATGGCGGCGGACGAGCGCATTCACGAAGAGGTCGTGCGTGCCCTCGCCGCTCGCGGACGAAACAGGCTCTCTGGAACGTTTCGCGCGGCGGTGTTCGGCGCGAACGACGGCCTCGTCAGCAACCTCTCGCTCGTGCTGGGCATCAGCGCGAGCGGTGTCTCCAACCAGACGGTGCTCCTGACCGGCCTGGCCGGCCTCCTTGCCGGCGCGTTGTCGATGGGAGCCGGTGAGTACGTGTCGGTGCGCTCGCAGCGCGAGCTGCTCGAGGCATCCACCCCGAATCCGGAGACGCACACCGCACTGCCACACCTCGACGTGGATGCCAACGAGCTCACGCTCGTCTATCGCGCTCGCGGTATGACGCCGGAGGAGGCGACGGCTCACGCGGACGAGGTGCTGCGCGACTTCACGCTGGAGTCGACGCAAGCGGCCGTGCCGGTCGGCGACAGCACCTCCGCTGCCATCGATGAGCATGAGGCGATCGGCACGGGCATCGGTGCTGCGGTCTCGAGCTTCTGCTTCTTCGCGTCGGGTGCGCTCATCCCGGTTCTGCCGTACCTCTTCGGCCTACAGGGAACGGCCGCTGTGCTGGTCGCTTCCGTGCTCGTCGGGCTCGTGCTCCTTGGCACGGGCGCCATCGTCGGGTTGCTCTCCGGCGCGTCGCCGCTCAAGCGTGCGCTGCGCCAGCTCGCAATCGGGTTCGGCGCAGCTGCGGCCACGTACGCGCTCGGCCTGCTCTTTGGAGCGAATCTCGGATAACGCGCCCTAGCGTGGACCGCTGCGCTGGGCGACGAGTGGGCACTCGAACGGATCCCGCGCGCCGAGGCCAACCTGGTTCAGGTAGGTGACGACGATCCGGTAGGAGTGCATCAGGGTCGTGCTCGTATAGAGGACGTCGTGCTCCGAGCAGTACGCCTCAATGATCGGTTGTGCCCTGCGCAGGTGCGGCCGCGGCATCGACGGGAAGAGATGGTGCTCGATCTGATAATTCAGTCCACCCATGGCCACGTCGAGCATGACGCTCCCGCGGATGTTTCGGCTCATCAACACCTGGCGCCGCAGGAAGTCCAGTCTCGCGTCCTTGGACACGATCGGCATGCCCTTGTGATTCGGCGCGAATGACGAACCCATGTAGACGCCGAAGAGCCCGATCTGGATCGCGAGAAAGACGAGCGCCTTGTCTGGCGAGAGCACGAGGAAGACGAGGGCGAGGTAGCCGCCGAGACGCACGGTCATGAATGACAGCTCCACCCAGCGCCGCGTGATCGGTTCACGGCTGGCCAGTCGACGGATGCCCGACATATGCAGCGCAAAACCTTCGAGCGGGAGCATCGGAAAGAACAGCCAGCCTTGGTGCAACGTGAGCCATCTGGTGAGCTCCGTTCGCCGGGACCGCGCCTGCACAGGCGTGAGTGCGAGCGGTGGAAAGTCGATGTCCGGATCCGCGCCCTCCTTGTTCGGATTCCCGTGGTGGCGGGTGTGCTTGTGCTGCCACCATCCGTAGCTGATACCGACAATGAGGTCAGCGAGCACCATGCTGACCCACTCGTTCCACTTGCCCGACTTGAAGATCTGGCGGTGTGCGGCGTCGTGCCCGAGGAACGCCGTCTGCGTGAGGATGAGTGCGAAGGCGACGGCGGTGAGCATCTGCCACCAGCTGTTGCCGATCCAGACGAACACGGCGATCGCGATCGCAAAGAGGGCGACGGCGCCACACAGCTTCGTCCAGTAGTAGCCGTAACGGCGGCGCATGAGACCGGCATCCTGGATCTGCCGCGACAGCCCGACATAGTCGCTTGTGGGGCGATCGGGTTTCGGTAGTGCCGTGCGAAGAGTCAAGCCAACGTCGGGCGCGTTGCTCACTGAGATTTGGTTCGATGACTGGTCCAAGATGACCCCCGATAACCTGCGCGACTATAGGCACCGCCGGGGTCTGGGGCAGTACAAATAACGATACTCCGATCTGCTGGTGGCGCATCCGCGAAACGCGACATAGACTGCTTTTTAGAACATATGTTCGAATAACTGGAGCGGGCAGGGCGGTGGTGACATGGCGGAAATCGACGAAGCCGTCACGGTCTGGACGACGGAGGATGGCATCCCGACCCGTCTCGTTTGGCGCACGCGCCGTTATCGCGTGACCGACACGCCCACGGTGTGGGCGGCCACCTGCGGGTGGTGGCGCCCGTTCGAGCCCCACGATTACGGAGTCGGAAGCATTCCCCGCCAGATCGGTGGATGGCGCTTCCAGGCCACGAGCGACGCGGGCGACGCGCACGTGTTCGACGTGCGGCACGACGACGATCGTGGGCTGTGGGAGCTGGTCCGCGTCTTCGATTAGCGCTTGTCTTCGATTAGCAGCGTGCCTGCGTGCGACGCACAGCCTGACGGCTTAACCTCGCCGAGTGACGTATGACCGCTATGGAACCGACGTACTGGCAACGAACTGGCGCTCGCCGAAGGCCAAGCCGGTTCCGACCCAGGAGGCGACGAGAGATCTCGTCGTCGAAGAAGTCGCCACCGGATTCTGTGGAGCCGTCATCCGGATCGAGCGCCAGACCGTCGAGCTCGAGGATCGCCACGGCAAGACGCGGGTCTTTCCGCTCGGCGCAGGTTTCCTGATCGACGGCGAACCGGTGATCCTGACGGTTCCTGCGACACGCGGCGCCGACACGCCGGCGCGAACGGCGTCTGGGTCGCTTGCGGTGGCGGATGCGAAAGCGCGCGTCGCCCGGGCGAGCCGCATTTTCGTCGAGGGTCGCCACGACGCCGAACTCGTCGAGCGGGTGTGGGGAGACGATCTGCGGATCGAGGGAGTCGTCGTCGAATATCTCGAGGGCATCGACGACCTTGACGCGATCATTGCCGACTTCTCCCCCGGGCCCGGCCGTAAGGTCGGCGTCCTGGTCGACCACCTCGTCGCCGGATCGAAGGAGAGCCGGATCGCCGAACAGGTCGCTCGCGGCCCGTACGGCGGGAGCGTGCTGGTCGTCGGGCATCCGTATGTCGATGTCTGGCAGTCGGTGAAGCCTGCCCGCCTGGGGCTCACCGAGTGGCCGACCATCCCCCGAACGGTGTCGTGGAAGCACGGAATCTGCGATGCACTGGGGTGGCCGCACGCCGACCAGGCCGACATCGCGCGCGCGTGGAAGCGCATCCTCGGGACCGTTCGTTCCTATGCCGATCTCGAACCCGAGCTGCTCGGCCGGGTCGAACAGCTCATCGATTTTGTAACGGTCGATTGATAAATCTCGCCGGATATAGTGCTCAAATCGCCTCCTTTGGCTAGACTTGCCGGGAAGTCGTTGTGTTTTGCATGTATGGAACGGTTGCGTCCCTCAGTTCTGGGGCGTTGCGATCCTTTCAGGAGCAGGCGATCAACACCGCGACCGAGGCTTCGGCATTCGAGGTCAAATATCGCTCCTGGAGGAGTTTGTAATGGCAACAGGTACAGTGAAATGGTTCAACGCAGAAAAGGGCTTCGGCTTTATTGCTCCCGATGACGGAAGTGCGGATGTATTCGCGCACTACTCGGCCATCGCGACCAATGGCTACAAGTCCCTCGACGAAAACCAGAAGGTTGAGTTCGAGGTTACCCAGGGCCCCAAGGGTCCGCAGGCGGAGAACATCCGCGCTCTCTAGATCTTTCTAGTATTGCAAGGAGCCGGGCCGTAAGGTCCGGCTCCTTCTTTGTGTCCGGGCGGCGCTTTTTGGGGGTCGCGACCCGGTTGACTTATTCGAAGGTATGTTCGAATATTGAAGAGTGCCCCAGTCCGCCGCAACGCTCTCATCCACCGCTCCCACACTGGAGCAGGTGCGGGACTTGCAGGTGCGGATCCGGCAGATGCAGGCGACCAAACTGGAGACCCGAAGCCTGCACACGCATCCGGCGATAGCAGAGCTTCTGCCCGGCGGTGCGCTGCGCGCTGGCGCGACATACTCCGTCGACGGGTCGACCACTCTCATCATGGCGCTCCTGGCCGGGCCGTCCTCGGCCGGTGCCTGGTGCGGTGTGATCGGGATGCCGGACTTCGGGGCGGAGGC
>JAUZGC010000291.1 GCA_030840105.1 Microbacteriaceae bacterium | reverse complement strand
AGTCGGGACAAACGCTATTGCTGCGTACTTCTTTGCGGAAGTTCTTGCGCATACGCTTTCGTGAGTCCGGTTGAATGGGAGCATGTCTCTGCAGGAATACATTTACTCGCACTTCTTTGCGCCCTTTGCCAGCCCGCCCAATGCGTCGCTGCTGTACGCCCTTGTCTATGTGGGTCTGTGCTGGGCTGCGATGTTCGTCTTGTATCGCAAGGGTATTACCCTAAAAATCTAATTTCTACGCCAGCGGTATGTCATGAAGTCTGGCGTTCACCGGTCGCGTAACTTGCGTAACGTAGGCCCAACCGATATGCCGTAGTACGCTGCATATAGAGGTGCCAGCTCCGCGTCGAGGCCATATTCATGCCAGAGGAAAATTGCGCTGGCAAATGTTGGACTTCGCCTAAGAACCTGTCAGAGAATGCTGCGAATTCCCATCTTGAAGCTGGCGTCGTCGCCCGAGTCCCATCCGCCCCGCCTGGCTGAGTACTCTCCTGCGCTCGCGCTCAATGGCTTGCTCCTGGGGATCGACAACGTCCGGCATGACGTTCGCCTCAGCCCCGCCTTCTGCGAGGCCGCCGGCAGCCACATACGCAACCTGATCGCAAAATACGGTAAAGTTGAAAGCGTGCTGACGGTTGACTCTGCTTCTTCAACCGCCGAGCGCAGCGCGCTCTCCAAGTTTCTCCCGCAGGCAGCGAAGAAAAGTACAGACCTCAAGCCGCTATTGGTCGAACTGCACAAGACCGCTTTGACCCGCGCCAAAGCCGAAGGAAATCTGGCCATTGATCTGCTCGCGCGTGCCGCGGTCATCAAATTCATGCGCTCAGAGCTGAATGCGCAATTTGCGAAGGTCCTGGAACGCTGTCGCGCAATGCTTAAAAGCTACGAAGGAGTTCGCGCTCAGAAAGCCTTGGAATACCGGGAAACCGTGGCCGGCTTCCAGATAGCAAAGAAAAATATCCTGCGCCAATCTGGCCAGGAGCTGTTTCGGATGCTGCGCGAGATTGAAAAAGAGACGCTGGCCAGCATGCGCCGTTCTTTTTTCGGTTCCGAGCTGAGCACGGACTACCAGCCTTTTCTGACCCCGCTCATTTTCCTGGAAGAGAGCCGCGATTCGTATCTCGCTGTCGAGCACTATGTCTTAATCGGGGGCTTCGACAATGATCCCGATTCTTTTGGGAATATTCGTGCTCTGGCGTGTGAGTTTTTGAAGTCCGTCTCCCGCGAAGCTGAGGTCTACGACGACGCTGCCCTGGATGGACGCCTCAGTGTGCCCGAAAATGCGCTTGAGCTTGTAGGTACGGGAGACGCAGCGGATCGCGACGTCAAAACACGATTGCAGGCATGGAAAGAGCTTTTGGAACGAGAGGAGCTCTTAGACTTTGCGATCGGCGCTTATGAAGTTGTGCCTTTGCTGCCGGAGTTTACTCCGCTGCTCGATCCACAACAGCTCAAGTACGCTCTGGTTTTGCGCAAAGAGCGTGAACGCGTGGAAAAGTTAATTGGAGAGCACGGCAAACTCTCGCTTAGCGGCCTGGCTTCCGCCGCGACGCGGGTTGCTCAAACCAGTAGCGCGCACCGTTCGAAAGTCGCGGCCCGCTTTCTAAGGGACTTTCTGTGCTATCACCGTGATTTGCGCCGGCTCGAGGTTCTGAACCGCGCCATAGAAAAGATAAACCTGATTACCAGCGACAAGCTCTCAGATCTTTCAAGGCTGAATGGCACGCTCTACGATTTTCTGCTCGCCGAAGAAACTAAATCGGAAACTGAAAAGCCAGTTGTTAGGCATGTCATCCTGAAGGCCGACGTCCGCGACTCCTCCCGGCTTACTCGATCCCTGCTCGAACGCGAGATGAACCCCGCCTCATATTTCAGTTTGAATTTCTATGAGCCCGTAAACAAACTGCTCTCCAAGTACGGCGCGACCAAGGTGTTTGTAGAAGGAGACGCTATCATTCTTGCACTATTGGAATGCAAGGGCGATCCCGCTCTGACCGTGTCTCGCGGTTGCATTCTGGCGCGCGAGATGATGGATATTGTCGGCGGATACAATCACCTGCTGCAACGTGCCGGGCTGCCGGCTCTCGAGATCGGGATCGGCATCTCCTATCAGGACTCCGCGCCCATGTATCTGTTGGACGGAGATCATCGCATCATGATCTCCGACGCTCTCAACGAAAGCGACCGCCTTTCCTCCTGCGATAAACGCACCCGCAAGGTTGTGGGAACGATGCAAGTCCCTTTCAACATTTATGAATTTCGGGGCGAAAGCGCGGAATCGGAAGCTTTGAAGTACAACGTCGGCGGAATCCGTATTAGCGAGGCTGTCTTTGACAGGCTTCGCGAGGAGATATCGCTCGATAAATGCTCGCCACAATTTCCGCGGCTGTGGGGCAGCGAAGAAAATGTTTTCTACACCGGCCTTGTGTCTGTCGGCGCTGACATTTTTCGCAGGATCGTGGTTCGGGTCAGCCGCGTCCCACTCGTGGAAACCGGCGAATTCACTTTGAAGAGCTGGACGGAATTTCCCATCTATGAGGTGTGCACCAATCCCGCGGTTTATTCGGCCATCGAAATTGCCGGAGCTGCGAAGAACCGAAGCTGAACACTCCGATCTAGTGTCCGGCTCTTAGCCGAGAAATAAACAATTTTCCTA